>JBIIMX010000356.1:0-4025 GCA_044337765.1 Pirellulales bacterium
ATCCGCTGATGAAGGCCGCCGCAGCGGGCACTCTGCGTGGCACGATCCTCGAGCAGGTGCGACGGATGATCGCCGACCCGAGGTCCGATGCATTCGTCGACCGCTTCGCGACCGAGTGGCTGGGCCTCACGAAAATCTCCACGATCATGCCGGAGGACGTGCTCTACAAGCGGTTCGACAAGCAGGGGCTCATGCGGCAGGATTTTGCCGCCGAACCGAAGGCAATGCTGCGGCACCTGCTCCATGAGAACGGCTCGCTCTTCGATCTGCTCGACTGCGACTACGCCTTCTTGAACGACCGGCTCGCCGACCACTACCACCTGCCGTCGCTGTGGTCACTGGTGCCCGAGGAACTTCCCGGATTTTCGCCCGTCTCAGGTGGCGACCTGCGGAAGGTGTCGCTGCCCGAGGGCCGCCGCGGGGGGCTCGTGACGACGGCGGCCTTCCTGGCGACAACGAGCGAGAACACCCGCACGTCGCCGGTGAAACGCGGGGCCTGGATCCTGGAGCGGCTCTTCAACCGGCCGCCGCCTCCTCCGCCACCGAGCGTCAACGCGGTGCTGCCCGACGACGGCACCGGCGAGACGGCCTCGTCGATGGTGCGGTCGCACGTCTCTGCCGCCAATTGCGCCGGCTGCCATAAGCGGATCGACCCGCTCGGGCTCGCGCTCGAGCATTACGATGCCATCGGCGAGTGGCGGGACGACGAGCCGGTATGGGTCGATCCCGCCAACCCGGTCCGTAATCAGGAGGCGATCAAGAAGCGCTACAAGCTCTACGCCGTCTGGTCGCCCGTGCCGAGGTTCCCGATCGACGACGCCTTTGCGATGGGAGACGTGAAGGGCAGCGGCGCGGACGCCGTCAAACAATACCTCGTGGCCAACCGGGACCGGTTCGCCACGGGCTTCGTGGAGAAGCTCGCCATCTACGCGCTCGGCCGGCGGCTGCTGCTCACCGACGAGCCGCAGCTGCACGCGGTCCGCGACGCGGCTCTCGCGGAAGATTTCCGGTTTCAGAAGGTGATCGAGGCCCTGGTGCAGAGCGACCTGTTTCAAAAGCGTTGAGCGTGGCCGATGTCGCGGCCTGCCGACACACCCCGTCGAGGAGCATGAAGATGCGATTCCGCCTTTCCCGCCGCCACGTCCTGCGAAGCCTCGGCGCGAGCGTGGGCCTGCCGTTTCTCGAATGCATGACGCCGCGGACCGCGTGGGCTGCCGCGGCGAAGCCGCCGGTGCGGCTCGTCTGGCTCTACGCGGGCTCGGGGATGTTCATGCCCGCCTACAAGCCGGCCCGGACGGGCCGCGACTGGCACCTCTCCACCGAATTGCCCGATACGCAGAACTCGTTCAAGGAGGGGATGCCAGAGGGGATCAAGCCGCTCGGCACGCTCGAGCCGCTCCTGCCCCTCAAGGACCACCTGACGATCCTCAGCGGTCTCTACCATCCCGGCGCGTTCACCCGCGGTACCGTCGTCCGACACTCGCAGGATCCGATGTGCCACCTGACGGGAGCCGACCTCTTCCGCGTGCCCGGCGTCGCCTGTCGCAACAGCGTGTCGATCGACCAGGTAGCTGCCCGGCATGTCGGCCCGCAGACCCGCCTACCGGTGCTTAACCTGACCCATGACCGCGGCCTGACGGTTGCGGCCAGCGACACCGGCTCACCGATCCCGTCCGACTGGAATCCCTACGACATCTTCCAGCGGCTCTTCACGGGGCCGTCAGACAAGGACAAGGCGTGGGCCGAGGTCCGCTTCCTGCAGCGGAAGAGCATCCTCGACGACTGCATGGATGACGCCAAGGCGCTCTTGAAGAAGCTGGGCAAGGAGGACCACGAGCGGTTCGAGGAATACCTCTCGCAGCTCCGCTCGATCGAGACGCGGGCGGAGGCGGCCCGCAAGTGGGCCGGCGTGCCGCTGCCCAAGCTTCCGCAGGGCGCCGGCGAACTCAAGAAGATCGGCGGCGTCGGGCAGTCGCTCGATCTGGGCAACCCGCAGGCGGCGGCGGCGCAGTTCAAGGCGCGGATCCGGCTTTTGCTCGACGTGCTCGTGCTCGCACTCCAGACCGACCAGACCCGGATCGCCACGGCGACGCTCGGTCACATGGGGGATGTCTACAAGGAGGAGGGCCTTCACGACACCTACCACGGGTACACGCACACCGGCCCTGCCGGCATGGCGAAGGTGGACCGGCTGCGGATCGAGCACGTGGCCTACTTCCTCGAACGTTTGCAGGGCGTCAAAGAAGCGGACGGCTCGACGCTGCTCGACAACTCGCTCGTGCACTTCGGGGGCGGCATGGGCACCTGGCACGAGTCGACCGATCTGGCGAACTTCGTGGCAGGCCACGCCGGCGGGCGGCTCAAGCTCGGCGACCACGTCGACTGCAAAGGAAAGCCCTTGGCGAATCTCTACGTGGCGATGCTGCAGGCGGCCGGCATCGAGGTCGACCGGTTCGCCGACAGCACCGGGCCGCTGCCGCTGGCCTGATCATCGCCCGCTTGTGACCGAACCGGCATTCATCGCCGCCGCAACGGGATGGGTTGCACGTGACCGCGAGCCGGCGTTGGCGGCAAGCGAAGGCAGGATGCCGAGAGCGCAGCCGGCATCGAGTGAGCGCAGGGCAGGATGCCCGAAGCGAATGTCCGGCGAGAGGATACGGGCAACCCCGACCCTCGCCAGACGTTGCTCCAGCACATTCCGGCCCCGAACCGGATTGCACCGAGGTGACTCGCGGTTATTTCCCTTCCACAAGCGTTCGAGCCGCCGTGAGCCGGGCGGCGATCTGGTCGTCGGCAGGGAGGGCATCGGCCAGCGGCACGAGCCAGCCCGCCGTGCCGTCCTGCTTCCAGGCCTTGAGTGCGCCTGAGACGTCCTTGCCGTTGAGCCTCACCTTCGGCTTGTCCTTCGTACCACTCACGAAGAGCAGGGTGGCGAGGGGCAGCTCCTTCTCGGCGCCGGCACGGTAGTTCCCGCCGAAAGGCGTGTACCGGATGTCGATTTCCCGTGAATCCTTCACGGCCCAGCGGCCCATCGAGCAGCCACCGTCGGCCGCGATCTTCACGCCGCCCGGCTCGCGGAAGCTGTAGGGCAGGTAGTTGGGCAGCATGTTCGTGGCCACGTAGATCTTCTGCTTCGGGAAGGTCTGCAGGAGCATGTTGAGCTCGGGATGCAGCGGACCCCGGGCAAGGACCGCGCCGTTCTTCTCGAGCGACTTGCGGCCCATCTGCGAGAGCGACGTGTCCTGCCAGAGCTGCCGCTCCCGGAAGCCGGCTACGGGGTCCTTGCCGTTCACGGTGAAGGCGTCCCATGCAGCAGTCAGGGTATCGCTGCCGCTTCGGTAGCTCAGCGATTTTGCGTCGGCCTCGAGCTTCGTCTTCTTGATGTGCTCCTGGAACTTCTGGAAGCTGCCGTATTCCGCCTCGTCACCCATTTCGACGACGAAGCCACCGTAGGCGTTCTCCAACTGCTTGAGCGCGTCGGCGGCGATGGGAGCGTCTTTCTTATAGAAGTAGGCATTGACGAGCAGCGCGGGCTGCACGTTGACCGCCTCGTGGTAGGCCTGCATCTGCGGCTGGCCCGCCTCCAGGGTGACCTCGGCGTCGCGGCCGACGTCGGTGGTCGGAAGGGGCCGGATCGCGAGGTAGCTGACACCATCGCGGATGACGATCACCTGGCCGAGCTTCGCGGTCGCAGGCAGCGACTCGATCTTCTTGTCGCCCACGAAGATCTCCCAGCTGGGCTGCGGCTGCTCGTAGCTAAAAAGCGCCGCCGTGCACTGCACGCTCTTGATCTCCTGGGCCGGCTCTTTGCGATTGCCGTACTGGTGTTCTGCCGCCTGCTGCTGGATGACCTGCGGCTTCGGCTTGGCGACCATGATCAGCCGGTTGCCGTGCTGATAAGTGCGGTAAACACCCTCCTCGCTGATCACGCCCGAGCCGTCGTTGGCGATCTGCGTCTGGTTGAAGCCGACCCGCATGTCGAGCGTGCCGATGTCCCGCATGCTCTTGGGCAGCTCCGCCTTCCG
>JBIIMX010000357.1:0-4014 GCA_044337765.1 Pirellulales bacterium
GAACGCGTAGATCGCGAGGTGTGCGGAGCCCGACGCATTGAACGCGATCGTTGTGTCGTTGGCATCGCCGCTGAGTTGTGGTTTGCCAAACTCGCCTGTCTCGATCGCCACGTCCGCAGGCGACACGTCGAGATAGCTTCCCAGCAGTCGTCGCAGCAGGCCGCGGCCTGTGCGGGCGCGCTCGCGATCAACAGCGTGCCGGTAGCGCGAGGTGCGGGCGAGTTCATCGGCCGAAAGCACCTCGTCCCAGCAGCAGTCCCTCCAATCGTCACCATCGGCCAGCCAGAGGTGCAGTTCGCCGGTCGCCAGCGGCCCGCTGGCGGCTGGCCACGGCACGATGACGGGTTGGAAAATTGTCATGCAGTGCCGTTGCAATTAGGATTTGCAGGAACAAGGAACAAGGAACAAGGAACAAGGAACGGTTTTCCGACAGTGGCACTCCCGGCAAAAGACCGTTGGACGGATCGATTCGCTTCGATAGCTTTGCCGATGGAAAACCCTACCATCCCGAACGGTCGCCTGCCCGACGTTGGCGGCGAACCCCAGCCGACTGCACGGAAGGCCGCGATGTCGGCAAACCAGCCTTCCCGAAGTTGCGTGCTGGTCGGTGAGGGAAACCTGCTCATCGAGTGTGGCCTGCTGCTGCGGCAGGCGGGCATGCGCATCGGCGGTGTGATCTCGGACGATGTGGCCGTGCTGCAGTGGGCCCGCTCGCTGCGGCTCCCGACGACCGGCCATGACTCGGATGTCGTCGCGTGGTTGGCACGGTCGCCCTTCGACTACCTGTTGAGCGTCATCAACCTGCGGATTCTTCCCGCGGAAGCCCTGCAGTTGCCTCGCGTTGCCGCGATCAATTTTCACGACGGCCCACTCCCTCGGTATGCGGGTTTGATGGCCCCTTCCTGGGCACTGTTCAACGGCGAGAAGACCTACGGCATCACGTGGCATCTGATGGAGTCCACCATCGATACCGGTGCCATCGTCAGGCAGCGGTGGTTCGATGTGGCCGCGGACGAAACCGCCCTGAGCCTGAATCTGAAGTGCTTCAAGGAGGGACTGGCCGCGCTCGCCGAACTGGTGCCGGATTTGATGCGGGGGGTGATCGCAGCCACTCCCCAGGATTTCGCTCTGCGCACCTACTACGCCGGATCGCGACGGCCCGTCGCTGGTGGCATCCTCGATTGGAGCAGGCACGGGGAGGAAAGCGAGGCGATGGCGCGCGGTACGGACTTTGGCCCGTATTTCAACCCGCTCGTCCTGCCAAAGATCTGGACCGGGACGGACTTGCTCGTGGCCTCCGAGGTCAGGCTCGCCGGGTTGGCTGCCGCCGCTCCTCCCGGTGCGGTGCTCGCAATGGATGATGCGTTGCTGACGATTGCCACCGCCTCTCGGCCGGTCGCCGTGGGGAGATTGGCGACCATCGATGGCGAATCGCTGTCCGTCGCGGAGGCTGCGCGGCGATATCAGCTTCATGTTGGCCGCGTGCTTCCCTTGCTGGAGGTGGAATGTGGCGAACAGTTGACGTCGTTGAACGAGAAGGTGTCACGGCACGAACGCTTCTGGGCGGACCGCTTGCAGTCGTTGCGTCCCGTCACGCTGGGCCGCACGCCGCATGCGGCCCCGGCGGTGGGGATCCGTGCATTGACGTCGCAGGTCTGGCATGTGCCGAAAGAGGTGGACGCTTGGCTGGAACGCCGTGCCCATCGTTGGCAGCAGCGAGAATTTCTGCTCGCTGCGCTCGGCGCGTTTCTCGCACGGCTGGGCCTTCACGACAGTTTCGACGTGGAAGTCCACGCCGACGGATCGCAGCCCGAGGACCCGTTTGGCATGTTCGCGGAGCATGTCCCATTCCGGTTCGACATCGATGACGACTTCGGGGTCGTGCTGGAGCGGGTCCGTGAAGAACTGGCCCGCATCGCGCAGCACAAAACGTATCCCCGTGACCTCGTGCCCCGCTCGCCCTCGCTGCGCAGTCGGCCGGAACTGCTCTCCAAGAGCAAGCTTCCCTTGGCGGTTGAGTTTGGTTCCGGTGGGAAGCGTTTCGACTCAGGTCACGACCTCGTCATGCGGTTCCCTCTCGAGGGCAGCGAGGGATTCGCGGTGTTCGGAGACGCATGCCTCGACTCCATGCGCGCGATGGTGCAGCGGTTCTCGACATTCGTGAGGAATCTGGCGAACAGCGAGGGCGTGTCCCTCCGCGGGATTCCCCTCGTGAGTGCGGAAGAGCGACACATCCTGCTCGAGCAGTGGAGCACCGGGGGTGAGGCCGACGAGTCGACAGACTGCCTGCACGAGTTGTTCGATGCCCAGGCGACCAGGACACCGGACGCGGTGGCGTTGCAGAGCGGATCGGTTGAAATGACGTATCGTGAACTCAGGAGGCGAGCCGACGCGCTTGCCGTGAGGCTGCGTCGTCTCGGCGTCGGTCCGGATGTTCCCGTGGGTATTTGTCTGGGGCGTTCTTTGGAGTCGATCGTCGGCATCCTGGGAATCCTCAAGGCGGGCGGCGCGTACGTGCCGCTCGATCCTGCATACCCTCGTCATCGACTCGCGTTCATCGTCAACGATTCGGGCATGCGGGCCGTCGTCACCACGCGGGATCTCGCCGCCCGGGTTCCTTCAGACGCGATGGCCCGGGTGTTTCTCGACGCAGATGCGACGTCAGGCGTGGCGGACGAATCGTTCGAGCCGGTCGCCGTCGCACACCGCAATCTTGCCTACATCATCTACACGTCGGGCTCCACGGGCGAGCCGAAAGGCGTGATGGTGGAGCACCGCTCCGTCGTCAACTTTACGAAGGCCGCCCAAGCCCGCTACGTGCTGCGGCCCGTGGACCGTGTGCTGCAGTTCGCGTCGTTGAATTTCGATGCCAGCGTGGAGGAAGTCTTTCCTTGTCTGACCAGCGGCGGAACTCTCGTGCTCAGAAACGACGAGATGCTCTCGTCGCCGCGAGTGTTCCTGGAGCAGTGCGCGGCCTGGAGAATCAGCGTTCTCGATCTCCCCACGGCGTACTGGCACGTGCTCGTGACGCAGATGCAGGAGAGCGGCCTGCCCCCCTGCCCTGATCTTCGCCTCGTGATCATCGGCGGCGAGGCGGCGTCCCCGGCCCAGGTCGCGGCGTGGCGCGAGATGGCGGGGCCACGTATCGCCTTGTTCAACACCTACGGCCCCACCGAGGCGACGGTCGTTTCGACCTGGGTCGACTTAGGCGAGCGTGAGGTGAAAGACGAGGTTCCGATCGGTGTGCCTGTCGCCGGCGCGACGGCGTACGTGCTCGACCGGTGGGGACAACTCGTGCCGGCCGGTGTCGTGGGCCAACTCCATATTGGCGGGGCCGGGCTGGCCAGGGGCTATCTCAACCGTCCCGAACTGACGGCGGAGCGATTTGTCCCGGATCAGTTCCACTCCGTGCCGGGCGGGAGGTTGTACTGCACGGGCGATCTGTGCAGTTGGCGGTCTGATGGCATGCTCGTCTTCCACGGACGGATCGACGATCAGGTCAAGATCCGCGGTCACCGCATCGAGCTCGGCGAGATCGAAGCGGCACTGATGGCGGTGCCAGGTATTCGCGAGGCCGCCGTCACAGCCCACGAAGTGAAGCCCGGCGATGCCCGTCTTGTCGCATACGTAGCGGAGGTGGCGGGCGGCGTTGCGGAGGATGCCATTCGCCACCGCCTCTCGCAGGCCTTGCCGGATTTCATGATGCCCTCCGCATTCATCCGTCTGGAATCGCTGCCACTGAATCCGAGCGGCAAGATCGATCGCCGTTCTCTGCCAGTTCCCGACCTGCAGCGGCCCTCGGACGTCCCCTGCGTGCGGCCGCGGACGCCGCTGGAGGAGCAGCTGGCCGGCGTCTGGTGCAGCCTGCTGGGCGTCGATTCCGTCGGCGTGGACGACGACTTCTTTCACAGCGGCGGCGAATCGCTCGTGGCGATGGAACTGGTGGCGACGGTCCGCCAGATGTGGGGCGTGGAACTGCCGCTGCGCCAGCTGTTCGAGCGACGCACCATCGCG
>JBIIMX010000358.1:0-4009 GCA_044337765.1 Pirellulales bacterium
ATTCGACCTCGGGCAGGAGTTCATCAGCACGACCTCGGTCCGTAACCGGCAGCTCGGCCTGCTCATGTGTCCATCGGAGATCCAACGCCGGCCCGTCATCAGCAGCATGGGCCTCACGAGCTACCATGTGAACTCCGGCGACATCGTGACCTCGTGGCAATACGTCAACGTCCGCGGCCCGTTCATTCCGGGGATTCAACCTTCGTCCGGCTGGACGAGTTACGGGGTGGTCCCGGCCAGCCCGGTCTCCCGCTATACGCGGATCAAGGACGTGACTGACGGACTGTCGAAGACGGTGGCGTTCGGTGAAGTGATCGTGGGCAGGGTCACGAGAATCCTGCCGGCCGGTGTCGCGAACACCTCGAACGTGAGCGAGTCGGCCAGCCCGTCGGTGTGCACGGGCGAAATTGGTGCCGATGGCCAGTATGCAGCGGTCTACTCGAACACCGGTTGGGATCGGCAGCTGGCCGGATCGTCTTGGGGGGCGGCTGCAACGTCCATGACGGCCTTCCAGACCATGGCAGCCCCCAACAGCCCGCGGTGCTCGAACGGTATGGGCAGCAATGACATCACCCCCGCCAGCAGCTACCACCGCGGCGGTGCGTATGCCGCCATGTGCGACGGGTCGGTGCGGTTCGTCACCGATACGATCGATGCCGGCGATCCGGCGGCGACGACGACGTCCACGGGCACCACCGTGGCCGGCAGTTCCTACAGAGGCCAAAGCATCCGCGGCGTCTGGGGCGCGATGGGCACCCGGGCCAATGGTGAGACATTCGTGATGCCGTGATTGCGGGCTTCCAGGCTTGATGAACCACCCCACTTCAGGATTTTCTCCATGCACGACCGGATGACGAACATGATGCGACGCACTTTCTGGCTGATCGCAGCGGCACTCGTCATGGCCGGCTGCGGCCCCGCCGGGCCGGACGTGCAGTTTGTGGAAGGCGTGGTCACGCTCGACGGCAAGCCGCTCGACGGGGCGTCGGTGGCGTTCGTGCCGGTCGACAAAGCCGGCATCTCGGCGGCCGGCAAGACAGACGCCGACGGACGCTTCCGGCTCAACGCCACGCAGGGCAAGAAGTATGGCAAGGGCACGGTCGTGGGCGACTATGTCGTCACGGTGACGAAACTGTTTTGGCCGGAGAAAGCCGTCGAGCCCACCCACATCACCCCGATCCGTTACGAAAACGCGAAGGATTCGCCGCTCCGGGTAACGATCGCGAAGGGCCCCAACACGTTTGATTTCGCGATCACCTCGCAGTCAAAATAACGAGGCGGGAGCGTGTTTGCAGCCGGAGTCCCCCGGTTCGCTCCGGGGCTTTTTCACTCCGGGGCTTTTTCACTCCGGGGCTTTTGTTGGGAAGGTCCTGGGCCGGATGTCGCCTCATGCCAGCCGGCGGGATTCCTGGCTCAGAGCGTCCACGACAAAGCGGATTGCGTCGGGGGCCAGGTTGGCGGCGAGGCGATCCCGCGAGTCAAGCAGCGCCGTGTGCGGGATGCCGAGCGCGCGGAGCTTGCTCGTCAGCCGGGCGGCGCCATCGTGCCAGTGGACGTCGGACGGGTCGCTCGCAAACCATTGGTGCCGCGGCCAGTTGAGCGGATGCACGTGGAGGATCGCCGTGTCCTGCCGCGCCCGTTCCACGTCGCCGTAGGTCTCCCAGAGCGTGTCGTAGTATACGCCGTCGTCGCGGTCGTCGCATTCCCGCATCGCGAGATGAAAGTCGATCGCCGGAGCGATGGCGGCCGCCACCGGAAAAACCATCGGATGGCGGTAGGAGATGCGGAGCGCCCCCTGGCCCCCCATCCCCGTGCCGATCAGGGCGATGCCCGGGGCCGTCACGCCGAAACGTCGCTCGATCTCGGCTCGCACCGGTTCGAGGACGAACCGCTCCGGCGTGACCTCTTTGTCGAAGCCGGGCATGATCCGCTCGAGCCACCAGGAGCGGCCCGTCCGCGGCGCGATCGCCGGCAGCCCGGCCGCCTCGATCGCATCGCGAAGGCCGGCCGCTTCCTGAAGCGGCTGCTCCGTCACGTCGTGCAGATAGATCACCGCCCGACCGGGCAGGGGCCGGGGCGGCTCGTAGAGTTCGCAGGCATGACCGGCGATGGTGATCGTCGACCAATGCGGCCGCGGAACGAGGGGCAGCGATGATGGAGCAGGGGGGGCGGGCATGGAGAGAACGGCGGCTGCCGAGGCTGCATGGCGTGACGCGGGAGGCAAAACGTGGATAATCTTGCCTCACTGTAGCGTCTTCACCGCCGCCCTGCCGCCGCAACCATGCGCACCCTGCTTACCGCCGATCAGCTTTCCGAGGGTATCGATCGTCTGGCCCGCGAAGTGCAGCAGGCCTATGGCGACGGGCCGCTCACCGTCGTCGGCGTGCTCACCGGCAGCGTCGTTGTCGTGTCGGATCTGATCCGCAGGCTCTCAGGACCGGTCCGTCTGTCGATGGTGTGGGCCAGCAGTTACCGAGGCGCCACGACGCGGGCCGGCCGTCTCGCCCTGCGGCTCGACCTCTTGCCAGATCTCACAGGCCAGCACGTACTCCTCGTCGACGACATCTTCGACAGCGGCCGAACGCTCGAGGCGATTCTCGCCGACCTGCGGGGCAGGGGCGCGGCCAGCGTGCGGTCGCTCGTGCTCCTGCGGAAGCAGGGCCGCGCGGAAGTGGCGATCGAGCCCGACTTCGTCGGCTTCGACATCCCCGACCTGTTCGTGGTCGGATACGGCCTCGACTACGACGGAGCCTGGCGGCATCTGCCCCACGTCGCCGCCCTCGATGCTGATGACATCGCGGCGGCCGACGCCGGCCAGTCAGACGGAGTCGGCGGGGTGTGATTCCGAAAGAGCCATCGCAAGCATGAGGCCCGCAGGCCGTCACTCAGGCGGGTTTTTGCCGGCCGGTTTCGGCAGTTGGAGCGAAGGCAGATCGATGCCGAGGGAGGTGTCGGCGGCCCGCAGGTCGCTCTCGGCCCGCCAGTATTCCTGACGGGCGTTGATCTCGGCGACTTCGGCCTCGAACTTCGCCTGTTCGCGAAGCGTCACCCGCAGCACGTCGCTGCGGCCGAGCCGGAGCTGCTCCCGTTCGGCAAGCGCCACGAGCCGTGCCAACTCCAGTCGATGCTTCGACTGCTCGTGAAACTCATAGGCGCGTTCGAGGAGCGAGAAGGCGTCCTGCACCTCCGCCCGAACCTGGTCGCCCGCGTAGGTCAGCTGCCGGTTGATCTGCGTGAGCTGCGAATCGAGCGTCTGCATCTTGCCGAAGGCGTCACGCCGCTGCACGGGCATCTGGAAAACCAACGCGGCCTGCAGCACCTGGCGATCGAGGCCGTTGGGCCCGGAGAGCGGACTCTTCCCATATCCGGCATCCTGATTGCCCGAGAGTTGCCCGTCGATTCCCGGGAGCGTCTGGTTGACGGCGAGCTTGCGTTCCACGAGCAGCTTCTCGCGCTGGAGCGAAAGCCGCTGAAACTCCGGCCGCGCCGCCGATGCCCGCGCGAGCGACTGCTCGTACGTTTCGACGGTCGGCTCCACGGGTGCGGGCAGCGGCCGCATCCGGCTGCGGCGGGCCAGCAGGGGCCGTCCGCTTGTGTCCCGGTGATAGAGTGACATCTCGATGGACGACTGCTGCACGGCCCGGTCGGCCTGCACGATGAGGCCATTGCGCAGGGCGATGTTCTGCTGATTGTCGACCCGTTCGATGTTGGCGACGATGCCCTTGTCTACCTTCAGCGCCAGCTGCGTGTCTCGCTCGGTCGCCAGGTCGAGAAGCCGTTCGGTCGCGGCATACCGTTCGCCGCTTCCCATCCAATTCCAGTAGCTCCTGGCAGCCGACTTCATGTAGTCGAGCCGGCTGCGTTCGATCAGTGGCTCGGCGAGCGAGACGTCGAGTGCGGCCTGGGCCCGCGACGCACGGGCACGGTCGATTTCCCGGTCGCGCGCCAAAGGAATGTTGAGGCCGCCGCGCCATTCGCCCGCGTCGGCGGTTTTTTGCCCGAGGTTGTA
>JBIIMX010000359.1:0-3999 GCA_044337765.1 Pirellulales bacterium
ATTGATGCCATTGCCTACGCCGGCATCTGCGCTCACTCCCAACACGGGATACTTCGTCTCGAAGGACAAGCCGGGCTTGTTCCCCGGCGCCACGGAAACGACCTTGGTTCCTGCCGGGACATACGACATCTCGAAGGGCATCGGCGACGCGTATTCCATCGTCTTCGCGCTGTAGGCATTGCCCTTGGTGTCGGTGATCATCAGCGCTGTGCAGGCCCGCACCGCGGGGACTTGGAGCATGAGGGCGGCAACGAGGAGGGCAGCAGGGATAAACTTTTTCATGGTGTGACGGTTTTAGCCCTCTGCCCCGTGCAGGGCAAGCGGCGAACCGAGGCAAAGCGGCCGCATCGCCCGTGTCTGTTGCGTGCTGCCGCGACACAAAGCCGCCAACTGGGTCGACCCGGGCCGCGGGCGAAAGTCCACCCGGCCGGGAGCCAATGGCGTGGTCGAACTCTGGCCGTTTGAGTTCTTGGACCGACTCGCGGATCTGGTCCCACCACCGCGCAAGCATCGGCACCGGTATCACGGGGTGTTTGCACCGAATCACCGGCCGCGGAAAGCCGTCACGGCGCTGGCGATCGGAAATGGCGGAAAGCGTGGCGAGGACACGACCGGCGGGCATGCCGTCACCCGTGTTCAGCCCCACCATGACCTTCGCCGGGCTTTCGGGGAGAGGTGGGCATCGCTGGTTATGCCAGCCCACCTCCAGCAGTTGATGCGGCACGAGTCCATCGCGACAACTCTACGGTATTATGTGGGGGCCAAGGTGGACCGGACCAACGATATATGCTGGGAGGCCTACGGGCGCCAGGGTGCCAGCCGTAGCTCCCAAAGAGAGGCCGTGACCAGCCAGGCTCCGGCTTCGGAGGAAAATCAACAAAACTTTCAACAAGCTTCAGCAAAACCTTATTCGCGCCCGTAGCTCAGTTGGATAGAGCATGGGATTTCTAATCCCAGGGTCGCTGGTTCGAGTCCAGCCGGGCGTATTTTTGACAAGCCACTCCCACCGAGTCGCGGAAGCCCTATAACGCTGCACGATGGCCAATACCCCAACCACCTCGCTGCCGTCCCGCATCTCGTGGTGGCTCGTCGCCGCCGGGATCTACAACCTGCTCTGGGGAGCACTGACAGTGCTCTACCCCGGCTGGCTCTTCGACCTCACCGGCATGGACCGGCCGAACTATCCGTTCATCTGGCAGTGTGTCGGCATGATCGTGGGCGTCTACGGCATCGGCTACCTCGCCGCGGCACGCGATCCGATCACGCACTGGCCGATTGTACTTGTGGGGTTTCTTGGAAAGATATTCGGTCCGTTGGGATACGTCATGGGCGTGGCAAAAGGTGAAGTGCCTCTGGCCTTCGGCTGGACTCTGCCGACCAACGACCTGATCTGGTGGGTGCCGTTCGGACTGCTGCTCTACCACGCCTGGAAGGCCCACCGGGACGGGGCGGCAGGCAGGCCGAATTCGACCTCCTGAGAAAGCGGCAGCCACGTGACGACGACCGAGATCATTCTCGCCGCTCAGGCTCTCGCTTCCTCTGCAATGTGCGGGCTGATCTGGTTCGTGCAGGTGGTGCACTATCCGCTCTTTGCCCACACGGACACAACCCACAGCCCCGATTACCCTGATGAGAACCAGCGACGCACCGCGCCGGTGGTGATTCCGCCCATGCTCGTCGAGGCGGTCACCTCGGCGATCATCGCCGTGAATCCTCCGCCGGAGATCGGCAGGCCGATGTCACTGGCTGGCCTGGCCATGGTGGCGGTTCTCTGGCTCTCCACGCTGCTCGTGCAGATGCCACTGCATGGCCAACTGAAGCACGCCGGCCACACGCCCGCGACGGTGGCGGCCCTCGTCCGCACCAATTGGCTGCGGACGATCCTCTGGTCGGCCCGCGCCCTGCTCGCCATCTGGATGCTGCACGTGGCTGGCTGACGACCGCCGCCGACTAGGCGTGAATGGCCCCACCGTTGACGGCCATGGCAGCCTCTTTCAGCGCCTCGGGCAGCGTGGGGTGGGCATGGCAGACCCGGCCGATGTCCTCGGCCGTCGCGCCAAAATTCATCGCCGCAGCCGCCTCGCCGATCAGATCTCCCGCCGCCGGGCCGATGATGTGCACGCCCAGCACCCGGTCGGTCGCCGCGTCGGCCAGCACCTTCACCTTGCCCGTCGTGTCGTTGATCGTGCGGGCCCGTCCATTGGCCCGGAACGGAAACACGCCCTTCTTGAAGGCCGTGCCCGCGGCCACGAGCTGCTCCTCCGTCTTGCCGACGGCGCCAATCTCGGGATGCGTGAAGACGACAGCCGGCACGAGGTCGTAGTCGACGTGCGACCAACCGCTCTTCATCGCCTCGACGCAGGCCACGCCATCCTCCTCGGCCTTGTGGGCAAGCATCGGGCCGGGAATACAGTCGCCAATCGCATAGACGCCAGCCGCCGACGTGCGAAAGTGCTCGTCGACCTGAATCCAGCCGCGTTTGTCGGTCGTGATCCCAACCGTCTCCAGGCCGAGGTCGGCGGTTGCCGGAAAGCGGCCCGTCGCTGCCAGCACTCGATCGCAGTCGATCGGCGGCTGCCCCTCGCACTCCACCACGCACCGCCCGTTGACGGCCTTCGCACTCTTCACTTTCATGCCCAGCCGGATATCGAGCCCCTGCTTGCGGAAGAGCGTGAGGGCCTCCGCGGCGATCTCCGCGTCGATGCCCATCAGAATCCGATCGGCATACTCGAGCACCGTCACCTTCGAGCCAAGCCGCCGCCAGACGCTGCCCAGTTCCAGACCGATGTAGCCGCCGCCGATCACCACCAGATGTTCCGGCACGCTGTCAAACGCAAGTGCCTCCGTGCTCGTGCCCACCAGCCGGCCGTCGACCTCGACGCCAGGCAGGACCACGCTCTTACTCCCCACGGCCACGATGATTTTTCCAGCGTCAAGCATGGTCTTCGTGCCGTCGGCTGCCGTGACCTCCACCTTGCCCGGCCCGGCCAGCCGGCCGGTGCCTTTGTGGCGGGTGATCTTGTTCTTTGCGAGCAGCGCCTCGATCCCCTTGGAAAGCGTCGTGACGACGTCGTCCTTCCGCTTCATGAGCGTCGGCAGGTCGAGCGACACGCCCGCTACCTTCACGCCGTGCACTCCGAGCTCGTGACCGGCCTCTTCATACTTGTGGCTCGATTCGAGGAGCGCCTTCGAGGGAATGCAGCCGACCCGCAGGCAGGTGCCCCCGAGCTTGTCTTCCTTCTCGATGACGGCGGCCGTCATCCCCAGCTGCGCAGCCCTGATCGCCGCGACATAGCCACCCGGACCGCCACCGATCACCACCAAGTCATGCTGTGCCATGTGCTTCCTCGCTCAAAAATAATCCCGACCATTGGGAACGGGAGAAACAAAATCTCCAGATGCTGTGGAGCCGGTCGGAGGCACGCGCAGGAGCTGGTGAATTTTGCGACTCACGAGCGATTCACCCACCGTCCAAGAGCCTCCTGTAGCAAAATCCGCCTGCGACGAGCATGCCGCAGCCGGCGAACGCAATACGCGTGAATACAGCCCTGCGTGCATCGGGCCCCTACACTTCGAGCATCAGCCGGCTCGGGTCCTCGATCGTGTCCTTGATTCGCTTCAGGAAGGTCACCGCCTCCCGGCCGTCAACCAACCTGTGATCGTAGGTGAGCGCCAGATACATCATCGGCCGGATCACGACCTGCCCGTTGACCGCCATCGGCCGATCCTGGATCGCGTGCAGGCCAAGGATGCCACTCTGAGGCGGATTGATGATCGGCGTGCTCATCATCGAGCCATAGACGCCCCCATTGGAGATCGTGAAGGTGCCCCCCTGGAGTTCGTCCAGTTTCAGCTTGTTGTCGGCGGCGCGGCGGGCGAAGTCATTGATCGCCAGTTCGATGCCGGCGAATGACATGGTCTCTGCATTGCGGAGCACCGGCACCACGAGCCCCTTGCCCCCCCCGACCGCGATCCCGATGTCGCAGTAGTCGCGATAGA
>JBIIMX010000360.1:0-3982 GCA_044337765.1 Pirellulales bacterium
CTCGTCGCGTGGGCAGGATAGCCCAAAGCTCCTCGAGCTTTCGCCGACCCCTTCGCCTGTCTTTGCTGGTCTGCCCGACCTTTGCTCCAGCGAGCGTGTTTTCGACTCTCGTTTGGCACCGGCTACGGGGCGGCAAAAGTCTCGTCGCGTGGGCAGGATAGCCCAAAGCTCCTCGAGCTTTCGCCGACCCCTTCGCCTGCCTTTGTTGGCCTGCCCGGCCGTCATTCAAGCGAGCTTGGATGCGGTCTGGCTGCGCGGCACTGCTCTTTTCGTGTGCAACGGGCTGCCCGAAAACCGCGCTGCTTGCTTTCGGCTCTCGTGCGTTTGCCCGTTTTCTGATCGCCGGACAAAAAAATGCCAGCCGCGAGAACGTTCTTCAGTGTGGGCTAAAAACCGATCAAAAACAGCGGTTTAACCTGCTGTAGTGGCCTGCCAGCGGGGGATCTTGAATTGCAACTCGCTTTTTTGGCACGCCACTTGCAGTGCTAGCAGGCAACACATTTATGGTGCCCAGGGTGTTGCCTGGCGCCCGACGAGGCAAACGCTGCGGAGGCGTCCCTCGTTGGATTTTGTTCCTTCTGGAGTCGCATGATGCGATCTGTTTGCACTCTTCTCGGGGAGTTTGCCCAAGCTTCTCGGTCCCGCGTCTGTTCCGGTGGTTCCATCTCTTCCTCGGGACTCTTGGCTCGGCCGTGTTTCGCCCTTCTGGCCGGGGGCGTTGGCAAGACCTTCATGGCCGCCTTCATGATTGTGTCGCTGCTGGCACTTCTGCCTCACGGAGCGGCGTTCGCCGAGGAGGCGGCTGCTGCTGCTTCTGCCCCGGCGACTCCCCCACCGCCGACCGTGGAAGAAATCGTTCCGAAGCTTTGGATGGCCGCGGACACCGTCTGGGTGCTCGTCTGTGGCATGCTCGTGTTCTTCATGAATCTCGGTTTCGGCTGTGTCGAAAGTGGATTCGCCCGCTCGAAGAATGCGGTCAACATTCTCTCGAAGAATTTCATCGTCTTCGCCGCAACGTCGCTGGCCTTCTGGCTGATCGGCTGGGATCTGATGTTCGGGGCTGGTGACGGTGCCCTGATCGGCAACTCTGGCTCCTGGATGGTCGGCGGTGCCGATAATAGTCCGGCCGTCGGTGACAAGTATCAGGGAGCATACAGTGCGATCGGTTGGGCGAGCGTGCCTCTATGGACGAAGTTCTTCTTCCAGCTCGTCTTTGCCGGTACAGCTGCCACGATCGTCTCGGGCGCCGTCGCCGAGCGGATCAAGTATCACAGCTTTATTCTCTTCAGCTTCCTGATGGCGGTGATCATCTACCCCGTCACGGGCCACTGGGTCTGGGGCTTCGGCTGGTTGGCAAAGGACTGGAATTTCTGGGACTTTGCCGGATGCACGGCCGTGCACTCGGTCGGCGGCTGGGCGGCTCTCACCGGCGCGATCATCCTCGGGCCGCGGATCGGCAAGTATGCAGCTGATGGTCGCGTGCAGGCCATTCCCGGTCACAACATGATGGCCGCCTTCATCGGCTGCCTCGTGCTGTGGTTCGGCTGGTTCGGCTTCAATCCAGGCAGCACGTTCGGCGTGGCCGCAGACGGTGGTGCGCTGGCGGCTCAGGTGGCCGTGAACACCAACATGTCCGCTGCGGCTGCCACACTCACCGCCACGCTGACCGCGTGGCTGCTGCTCGGCAAGCCAGACATCGGCATGACATTGAACGGCTGCCTTGCCGGTCTTGTCGGGATCACCGCCTGTGCGGCTTTCACCAACATCACCTGTTCGGCGATCATCGGTGCAATCGCCGGGGTAATGGTGGTGTTCTCGGTACTCTTCTTCGACAAGATACGGGTCGACGATCCGGTCGGGGCAACCAGTGTGCACCTCGTCTGCGGCATCTTTGGAACGCTCTGCGTGGGCTTGTTCACGACGGCCGATCTCACAGGAACCGTCGCGAACACGCCGTTCGGCTCGGCTGCCGTCGGCGGCCCGGCCGCAGGGCTCTTCTTCGGTGGCGGTACGAAGCAATTGATCGCCCAACTCGTGGGAGTGTTGGCGGTCGGTGCCTATGTCGTCCCGGTGTCGGCGATCGTATGGCTCATACTCAAGGCAGTGGTCGGACTTCGCGTCGCCCCGCAGGAGGAGATCGAGGGTCTTGATATCGGTGAGCACGGCAACGAGGCCTACCACGGCTTCGTCATGGTCCGCTCCGAGTAACGTCCAGAAGGATGCCCCAACGGCTTGGGTGGGCACTCCGCCTAGCTCACCCAGGCCGGGGCATTCTGGCTTTCAGCCCGCGGGGCCATTCGTGGCCGCCGCGGGCTTGGTCGGCATGTGAGTCCACGCGGCGTCCGCCGAGCTGAATGTTTTTGAGGCGTTCGGGTGTGGGCTGCAGCCGCGAGCGGATGAGCGTGCGGCGGAGCCGCGGGGAGAAGCGATCAAGCCCGAACGTGCTGCCTGTCCGAAGGCGGCGATTCGGATACGATGGTCTCACCCAGGCGGAGCCGATTCCATGAAACTCATCATTGCGATCATTCAGCCCAACAAGCTGGAGAGCGTGAAGCAGGCACTCTCAGAGGTGGAGGTCTTTCGCCTCACCGTTCTCGACGTGCAGGGCTTCGGCCGTCAGCGGGGACATCCTGAGACCTATCGTGGCCACGAGATCGCGGTCAATCTGCTACGGAAGGTGCAACTGCAGATCGCCGTCAACGACAATTTCGTGGAGCCGACAATCGCCGCGATCGTCAAGGGTGGCCGGTCCGGCGAGCGAGGCGAGATTGGAGACGGCAAGATCTTCGTGCTGCCGATGGATGAGTGTGTGCGGATTCGGACAGGCGAGCGCGGCAGCGAAGCCATTTGACCAAAGGAATATGGCTGCCACTTGATCCTCGCGCGCGGCACGTAGGGGATACCTACGCCCCGTCGCCGGACGTTCGCTTCGGACATCCTGGGCGCGAATCAAGCGGGGTTCCTAGAATGGAGTTCTTGGAAGTCGACCCACGCTGAGGGCCGTTCTTGGTCGGTTCCCTCGCGCTGTCAGCGCGGCCGCTCGATAGGCTGCACGGTCCGATGCCAATCGCGGATTTCTGAGGCCACTCGCTGAGTTGCTGCTTCAGCCCAGGATTTCGCGAAGCGCGGCGGCAATTTCGGGATACTGAAAGACGAATCCGGTGTCGACCGCCACCCGTGGGATCACCCGCTGTGATGCGAAGAGCACCTTGGCGAATTCACCAAAGAGGAGCCGCAGACCGAAATACGGCGCGGGCATAAAGGCCGGGCGGTGGAGTTGACGAGCCAAAGCCTTGGTGAACTCGCTGTTCCGCACGGGCTGTGGCGCGACGGCATTCATTGCTCCCTGAATCGATGTTGTCTCGGCGGCGTGGAGGTACATCCGGGCGAGATCCGCGACGTGAATCCACGGCATCCACTGACGTCCATTCCCCAGGGGACCGCCGCCTCCGAGCTTGAAGGGAGTCAGCATTTTGGCGAGTGCCCCGCCTCCCGCTCCCAGCACGATGCCGGTGCGTGCTGCGACCACCCGCACGCCGTGCTGCTCGGCCACAAGGGCCTCCCGCTCCCACTCCACGCAGACATCCGCCAGGAAATCGTGGGCCGGCGGTGCTTTTTCGGTGAGTTCCTCGTCGCCGCGGTCGCCGTAGTATCCGACCGCCGAAGCTGACACGAGCGTTTTCGGCTTCACTGCCGCCTGCGCGATGCCCTGCACGAGGTGGCGCGTACCGATCACGCGGCTGTCGCGGATCCTCGCCTTCTGCGCGGTGGTCCAGCGGCCCTCGGCCACCGACTCGCCCGCCAGATGCAGCACCACATCGACCCCTTCGAAGGCCTGCGGGGGGGGCGGGCCCCGCAGCGGATCCCATTCGACGATCTGGCTGGCAAGGGGGCCGATGGCCGTCTTGGCACGGGCTGGATTACGGGAAAGCACGACGGGATTGTCGAGCAATCGCAGCAGCCGGGGGCCCACAAAACCGGT
>JBIIMX010000361.1:0-3981 GCA_044337765.1 Pirellulales bacterium
CTTTGCGAGCACCCGCGATAGGTCGCGGACCATCCGGGGGAATCCGCGGATGCCGTCGGCGAGCGGCCGCATCCGGCTGGCAAGAACCTCGTGGTGCAGTCTGCTCGAGAGGTCCTCGTTGCGGCTGGCAAAGCTCTCGAAAGCTTCGCATTGTCGGGTGAGGCCTGAAAGCACCGTGTGGGCCTGGTCGCGGAGCATGCCGAGCAGCGCGATCCGCGAGGCACTTGAGTGAAGGTCGTCGCGGTCGGGTTGTTCGTCGAGCGACTTGATCGTTTTGCAGAGCTTCGCCTGTGTGCCGCGAAGCGCCAGCAGACCATCGATGAACGGGCGGAGTTGCCTCGATTCGACCAGCGCTTCACCCGCGAGTCCGACCAGTCGGGTCAGGCTGTCGGCGGCCACCCGCACCACCCGGTCGACAGGCTCGGCAACCGCCGGTGTTGGAGGGACGGAACTCGTGTTGGCGATCGTCTCCGGCTCCGGCGGTCGGGCGGAGGCGTTCGTCATGGGCGCGGCCGTCGGAGGGATGAGCGCAGAAGGGCTGGTGGCCGCGGCAGGGCTGTTGGCCGCAGCAAGGATTCCCGCCAGTCCCTTCACAAGCTGGTCGGCCCTCTCAGACGACGGTCCGTCTGGCACCAACGCGTCGTCAGCCCTGGCAATCGAGCCGAGAAAGTCAATGCCGGCCAGCAGGAGATCGGCGTGTTCTGGTCGCACCCTGAACACACCCTTGCCAGCGGCAACAAACACCTCTTCCAGGACATGGGCGACCCGCACGGCGGGATCGAGGCCTATGATCCGCGCCGCACCCTTCAGTGAATGGGCGGCCCGCATCATCGATTCGATCGTGGCCGGCGAATGCTCCAACTCCTCGATCGCGAGCACGCCTGAAGACAGCACTGCAGTCTGGGTGTCCGCTTCCAAGCGAAACAGATCCAGCATCGAGAATGTGCTCAGGTCTTCCACCGCATGAGTTCCTTGCCGCCGTCGTTCGTCACCCCGAGATGCGTTTCTGCAGGCCATCCAGCAGCCTGGCCGCGTCGAGCAGACCCACTGTCCGGCCCTCCCAGGCAAAGAGTGCCACCGCAGCCCGCATGTCAGTGCCGCTGACGGTCGCCGGCACATCGCGCAGCGACCGCGACGGCACGCGTTGCACGCCTCCCACCTCATCGACGCCGAACGCCCAGCGAGCACCTGCGTGCTCGACCACGAGCAGCCGTGTCGAGGTCGTCGTGGCCGGCAGTGCGGGGGCCGCTGGATCGAGTCCGAGGATTCCCTCGAGCCGAACACACAACTGCAGCTGGCCGCGGATGTTCACGATGCCGGCAAGCAGGGTGCCTGAGCGATGCGGCAGACGGTGCCCTTGGCGCGGCTGTGTGACCTCGACGAGCACCGCCGTGGGCAGTGCCAGCCACTCGGTGCCGAGCCGGAAGACGAGCACGCTGCGAGAGTCCGCATCGAGGTCCGCTTCGGGCTGCTCGAGGAGTTCCTGCCACCATTCGAGATAGCCCGCGGGCGCGGGGCGGTCGAAAAAACGGCGTGCTGCAGACGCGAGCACCGGGCAATTGCGACAGTGAACGAAGGTGGACAGCTCGCTGCAGGTCCGGTCCCCCTGCACGCCGACGTGCCGCCAGCAATTTTCCATAGGGGCCACGACCTCGTGGGCGTCGCGGATGACAACGTCGCTCATGGTGCCCCTTTTCGGGACTGCACCCGGGCGGCGGACTGACGGTAATGCTCCGCCATCGGAGCATCCCCTCGCTGCATCGCGACAAGCGCCAACGACAGGATCGCCTCGTCGTGGTCTGGGTCCATGTACAGCGTCTTGTGCAGGAAGGCCTCGGCGCGTTCAAGATCGCCAGTCGCCTGGTACAGCATACCCATCAGGAAGAAGAGCCTCGCGGAGGGGCCCGCGGTCTGCTGGTAACGAATGCATGCCTCGAGCGCCTCAACCCGGCGGCCGGCGTCGGCCAGTTCTTGAGCAGTGCGGAGCAGTTCGTCGCCCGTCGGCTGTCTGCCGGGGGCGGGCTTGTCCGCTGCCGATTCAACGGGCCCGTTCGCGGGCCAAGGGCCTCCCGCCGGGGCCGCTGCAGCCAGTTGGTTCAGGCTGCGCGCGATCGAGTCCGCCTTCACGCCGGACCGCTGCAACGGGGCCGTGCCGGGAAACGCGTCCGCCCGCGTGCCGCGCTGGAGCACGGACGTCGAAGTGCGAGAGGCCGGCCGCCACCCGCCCTTGAGGATCGGAGGTTCAGCCGCGCCGAGCATGAGCAGGCCGTTCGGGGCAAGCAGCCGGTCGAGCACCCGTTCCGCGCGGCTGCGGGCGTCGCGAGTCAGATAGATGAGCAGGTTGCGGCAGAAGACGATGTCATACGGCTGCCGCTCGGCTGCGAATGATTCGTCGAGCAGGTTGTTTCTGGAAAAGCGCACCTGAGCTCGCACCGTCTCGTCGAGTTCGGCAAATGCTCCCCGTGCACGAAACCAACGATTGCGGGAGCCAATGTTGGAATCGCGGAAGGCATTTTCGGAATAGGTGGCGGCTGCCGCCCGGGCCAAGGCGGCATGGCTCACGTCGGCCGCATCGATGCTGAACTGCGCAGCGGAAAGCCCGGCGTCGAAGAGTGCGATCGCAACCGAATAGGGCTCCTCGCCGGCGGCGCATGGCACGCACAGGATGCGGAGCGGGGCCAGCCGCCCGCTGGCGGCAAACATGGCGGCATACTCGCGCAGCGCATCGAAGACCTGCGAGTCCCGGAAGAACCAGCTCTCCGGCACGACGACCTCGTCGATGAACCGGCCTTGCTCCGCGGCATCGCTGGCAAGAAGGCCGAGAAAGGCCGCTTCGTCAGGGGCGCCGCAGGCCACCATTCGCACCCGCACGGCGCGGGCGATCGCGGCGCTGCCGACTGTCTGCGCATCCAGGCCGATCCAACGCTCCAACAACG
Source organism: Pirellulales bacterium (assembly GCA_044337765.1). Lineage (GTDB taxonomy): Bacteria > Planctomycetota > Planctomycetia > Pirellulales > UBA1268 > CAMCQY01. Next base: position 2,937 of record JBIIMX010000361.1, read on the forward strand.
TTTCGGCCGAGGCCGCGGCGGCGGTGTGGGCGACAGGCTGTGTGGTGTCGGCATGCATGGCGAAACGGTCATTATGGACGGGATTGTCCGTCGGTCGATGCCGGGGTGGGAGCAACGAGGTGGCCGAGCAATGAGGCCGGCAAGAGGTGCTCGACGTTGAGCACCTGAAGGGTGCGGCCGCCGATCCGTACCAAGCGGCCGAGGTAAGGGGCGTGGGGTGGATGCAGTGCGGACAACGACGTCTCGGCCCCGGTGCTGGAACAGAGCGACAGGACATTTTCCGCAGCCGCCCCCAGTCGGATGGCATGCGGGGCGGAGGAATCGTCGCCCGAGGAAAATTCCACGACGATCACCCGCGTGCCGAGCCGTGCCCGCAGCGGCGTGTCGGTCAGCAGTCGCCCCAGATCGACAAGGGGAACGAGCCGACCGCGATGCGTGAAGATCCCCCGGACGAAGTCTGGCATGCGGGGGATCGGCCGCGCTGCCACGAGCGGCAGCACCTCGATCACCCGGTGCGCCTCGATCGCGTAGTCCTCTGCCCCGATGGTGAAAGCGAGCAGTTGCATGACCGGGTGAATGACCGTTGGCGGCGGAAAATGGCGGCGTGTCCGTGCCGTCACGTCGTGAAGCGAGATACTTCCTCTTTCAGGTCGCCGACCGCGCCGCGGAGGTGGGTGGTCGCCTTGTTGAAATCCTCGAGCGACGAGGCCGTGCGGGCGGCGCCCTCCGAGAGACGAATCATCGCCTCGCGGATCTGCGCTGCACCCTGCGACTGCGCCCGCATGCCTTCGGTGACCTGTTCGAACCGGCCGTTGATGCCATGCACCGCCGAGATGATCTCGCCCAGTTTCGAGGAGACATCGCCGATTTCGCTGACACTCGAACGGACCTGGCCCGCGAACTTGTCCATCTCCATGACGCCGGACGAAACGCTGTGCTGCATCTCCTTGACCATCTGCTCGATGTCGAGCGACGCCACTGCCGTCTGGTCGGCCAGACGGCGAATTTCGCGGGCCACCACCAGGAAACCCGCGCCGTACTCGCC
>JBIIMX010000362.1:0-3978 GCA_044337765.1 Pirellulales bacterium
CCGGGCACGCTCCGGCTCAATGGCGTGACGTCGCTCTCGCCGGAGGCGGCCGCGGCACTGGCCCAACATGGGTCTTTCCTTCGGTTGGATGGCCTCGAGACCCTCTCCGACGGGGCTGCCGTGGCCTTGGCCCGTCAACAGGGGCCGCTCGGGCTCCACGGCATCACGACCCTCTCCGACACGGCCGCCGCCGCGTTCGCCCGCCACGATGGCACGCTCTATCTCATGGGACTTGAGAAGGTGTCTGACACCGCCGCCGCGGCCCTGGCAGCCAACCCACAGATCCGCATTCCCGCGCGGCTTCGCCCGAAGGTTGCCAATGCTCCCGCCACACCTGCCGCCGAAGAGATTCCCGCCGACCACGAATCGGCACGCACCAAGATGCTCATCGCTGCCGGTCGGCTCATCGATGCCGGCAAGCTGGAAATCGAGAGCCGCTTCCATCTGGCCAGGCCGATGTGGAGCTATGACGGCCTCGAAACCCTGAACGAGGCGTGGGCAGAGGAGTCAGTTGATCCCGCGGAAAACGCCCGCTTGAACAAGATCCAGGAGTTCAGCGTCCACTGGTGGCAGGAAATGGATCTCCGCTACGGCATTCACAAGCCGGTGCCGGAGAGCCACCAGGACTACACGGTTGCGCTTGGGCTCTTGCGGACGCAGGCGAACGTGGTCGGCGGCAGCAACCCCGGGCTCGTCTCCAGCTGCCGGCTTTGCCACTCCACGATGCTGTTCACGAGCCCGGATCCCCGAGATCCCCAGCCCCGATTCGCAGAGGGCATTCCCAACGCATTTCTCGACTTCGAGCGATTTCATCAAAACGTGGCCAATAGCGGCGGCACGAGCCCGGGATTCCTGTTCGCCAAAAACCTGCCCCGATTCTTCGTCGATTCCGCCGATTTCTTCGGCATCCTCGTGCCCCAGGTGCGTCCCGACGGCATCAAACCGAGCCTGCTCCGCTACGATAAATTTTTCGTGGCCGACCACGGCAGCAGCTACACGCAGAAAATGGAGGCGGTGGTTCCGCTGATCCCATTTCTCAAGCCGCAGCCATGGACAAACTACAAGTACAAGACTGCCGGCACCGAGGGGCAGGGGCTGTATGTGGACGGGGGCTTCGAGGGCAACGTGGCCGACGTGACCTATGCCATGGCCATCAGCCGCAACCACCTCGGCGCGGACTATGCCGAGGCCCGCGAGGTGTTCAAGGAGTGCGTGCCCGAATACTTCAAGTCGCTCTCGACGCCCCGGTATCCCTTCATCGCCAGTGTCAGCGAGCAGGAGGCCGACGCCGGTCATGCGGTGTTCGTGGAGACCTGCAGCCGCTGCCATGGCGACTTCGAGAAGACCGGCCCGAAGACGTACGATCTGGTGAGCTTTCCCAACACGCTCGTTGACCAAGAGGAATTGGGCACAGACCCGCTGCGGATCGCGGGCGTGTTCGACATGAATGCCGAGGAGAAAAAGCGATTTCTCAGCGGCAAAGTGACGACGACCCACAAATATGCCGCCCCGCCGCTGGTCGGTATCTGGGCCCGGGGGCCGTATCTGCACAACGCGTCGGTGCCCACCGTCTACAACCTGCTCAAGTCGTCGACCCGCCCACGCAAGTATTCGATGCATCCGAGCAGCACCGACCCCTCCAACTACGATCAGGCCCGCATCGGCTGGAAGTTCGTCGACGAATCTGCGAAGAGCCACCAGCAGGTCCTGGAGATGATGGAGCGTGAGCCCTACGTGCGGGTCTTCGACCCCGATTGGCGGTCGCCCGAACAGTGGGAGGCGCTCAAGACGTCGCTGGCCAACGTGAAGGGTGCCACGGTCGATCCGACGAAGCCGGAAAACTACACCGGCATGCTCAACACGGGGCACACCTTCGGCGATGCTCTCACCGAAGAGCAGCGGCTCGCGGTGCTCGAGTTTCTCAAGTGCTTATAGACGGGTGCGAAGCGGCTGGTGCTTCGAGGCCGGGCTGTCGACGGCGACCGTCAGCCTGAGGTTTTTTCAACGAGGAACTGTCGTCCGTCGCTCAGCGCGTCCCGAATACGATCGCCAGCGACAGGATCGCCAACGCGACGAGGAGCACGCCCCCCAGGGCATACATCCACGGCCGAAATGGCTTCCGAAACGGGTCTTCACCCTCGATCCAATCCTGCAGCGATTCTTGCCATTCGCGGTCGGGCTCCCCTGCGACCAGGTCAATCTCATCAGACGGCGGCATCTGCACCGGCTCCTCGCTCCAGATGTCACTGTCGAATCGCAGGGCGGAGGCATCGTCTCCCAACACGCGTTCCCGGACGTCGCGGAGCTGCTGCCAGGGGCCGTCCTTCGACAAGGAGATCTCGTCCCGCATCCGTAGCCGCCGTTCCTGCCGGAGGGAGCGGAGCTTCTCCTGGGTAAACGGTCCTTTGACCCGGCCGCTCCGCCTCACGAAATACATGCCCTTCCTCCAGCACAAACGTGCCGATCCAGTATCGCAGCGAGCCTGTCCATACGGCGACCCCGCCGACAGGCGGGCGCCGGCCCGGCAGCCCCGGCACACAAGGACCGGGAACGAATCTCTGGGCCGAGGCTGGCTTTTCGTCCTTCCCGGTGCGAGAGTAGCCGCGGCATGTTTTCTTCCGAAGACAGGCCGTTCGTCGGAGCCCCACCGTGCATGTTCCATCGCTGATGGACATGATCCGCCGGCTCGTGCCGCAGATCATCACGGACAAGGACGCCACTCAACTCGAAACGCCATCCGCCGCAACGGACGACGGTCCGCTGCTGCGCGGCGACCGTGACCTCGCCGGCGAACGCCCCCTGCGTGGGGAGCTGTTCTCCACCGAGCAGCTGCAGCGGCACGCCCGCACCGTGGCCGTTGCGCATCGGCTGACCCGCCATCGCACGTCGGGCAGGCTGCTCACGCGACTGGCCGACAACGAACGGGTGCTGGCCGAAACCTACGAACTCCTCGCCGCCGCGACCCGTCGGGGCAGACGCATCGCACCGGCGTCCGACTGGCTGCTCGACAATTTCTACCTGCTCGAAGAGCAGATCCGCTCAACCCGCAGACTCCTGCCCCGCTCCTACCTCGATCAACTGCCCGCCCTCGCCGCAGACTGCCCGCGAACGTACCGCATCGCGCTGGAGTTGATCGCCCACACCGACGGCCGCGTCGATGCGGCGGCGCTCGACGCGTTCATCGCCGCCTATCAGCCGGTCTCTCCCCTCTCGCTTGGCGAGCTGTGGGCCATGCCGCTCATGCTGCGGCTTGCCCTGATCGAGAACCTCCGCCGCGTGGCACAGCGGCTCGCGGCTGCCCGCCGGCATCGTGACGTCGCCACCGACTGGGCCGCTCGGCTCCTCGAAGCCGCAGACAAGCGGCCGTCCGAGCTGGTCACCGTTCTGGCCGACATGACGCGGGCCTCCCCTCCCCTGTCCGGCGCCTTTCTCGCCGATTTCACACGCATGCTGCAGGGCCACTCGCCCGTCTTCTCACTGGCCAGCACGTGGCTCGAGCACTGCCTCGCCGGACAGGGCTTTTCGATCGAGCAGATGGTGCTGGCCGAAGGACAAGCTCAGGCTGCCGATCAGGTGTCGATCGGCAACAGCATCGGCAGCCTCCGGTTCCTGGCGGTCCATGACTGGCGCGACTTCGTCGCCATGCACAGCGTCGTGGAGCAGGCCCTCTGCGAAGATCCGGCGGGGGTCTATGCCCAGACCGATTTCGCCACCCGCAACCGCTACCGTACCTGCGTGGAGGCGATCGCCCGGCGGACAGGCCGCACCGAAGAGGAGGTCGCCCGGCAAGCCGTATCGCTGGCACGCACCGCGATGAGTCAACCGCGTGCACCCACGCGGGAGTCCCACGTGGGCTACTGGCTTTTGAGTTCGGGACGCGACCGTCTCATGCACTCGCTCGGCTATCGGTTCGTGGGGATCGCAGCATGGCTCACGCCCTGGCAATGGTGCGCCGCGGCAATACGTCGGGCCACGCTC
>JBIIMX010000363.1:0-3950 GCA_044337765.1 Pirellulales bacterium
TAGTTGTTGTTCTGGCCGCGCTGGGCGCTCGTGAGATCGCCGGTCCCGCTGGCGACGCCGTTGATCTGGTTGATCAGATCGCCGTTTGCGTTCTGCTGGGTGCGGTCGAACGTGCCGGCCGTGCTGAAATCGATCCGCAGCCGCAGGTCGGCCTCTCCTGCGAACCGGCCCAGGTCAACGCGGGCCTGCCGCCACGTGCCGTCGCGGTAGAGCTGCTGCACGTGCTGATTGGCGAGGAAGGTGGCATCGGATGAGGCCGACAGGATGTTCGGGAGTTCCGAATCGGCCTTTTCTAGTTGCGACTTGGTCGGATTGTTCGTCGCCAGCAGGTTCCAGGTGACGCCGCCGTCGTTTGAAACAAACACCCGGGCGCTGTCTCGCATCGTCTTGCTGTCACCCGAAGCCGAGGCGGCCGGGTCGGACTGCAGGAAGTAATTGAAGTAGAGCGTGGGCTTGTCGGCGAAGGTGCGGCCGGCCAGGCTGAAGGAGTTTGTCGTCAGGCTGCCGTAGGCGCCACCCGGCATGTTGTAGGTGTTTGGCAGTGCTGCGTTGGACGAGAGCGACGGCTGCCAGTTCGGGTCGACGACGCCATACTGTCCGACCGTGCCCCACACCGAGTAGGGGGCCTTTTCGCCGCCGTCTTGCTCGAAGCCGAAGTACATGCTCGCGCCGCCGGCGGATTCGGTGCTCTTTGTATCGCCGTACTGGAGAATCTGTTCGCCGTCGCGGGTGTTGTCGCCGGCGTTGAGAGTTGCGTTGATGCCATGTCCCTGATCAGTGCCCCGTCGGAGTGTCGGGTGCCAGAGGTTCACGTCGAGCGGCGAGAAGGCGAGACCAGTCGCTCCTGTTGCGCCGGTGCTGATGCTCGTCGAATCGGGCCGTCCATCCGCACCGAGAACGTTCGTGTCGTTGTTCTTTGTGTCGAACAGGGTCTGCAGATTACCGCTCGTGTCGAGTGCCCGCAGGGTGCCGACCGAGTCGATGGCAAACAATGTGTTTGCCAGCGCGCCACCGTAGAGGTTTTGCGGACCGAGCGTGAGCCCGGAGAACGAGACGGGGAGCCCGCCCCCTGTCAGCAACGGATTGTCACCGAGTGTCGTCGCGTCGAGGTCGATGAGCGTCGCGACACCGGTGCCGGTGTTGATCGTAAAGAAGTAGCCCTTGGAGTCGACGCCGTAGAGCGTGCCGTTGACAAAAGCCATCCCGGTGACGGTGCCGAGGACGCCTTCGGGCACGCCGCCGACGTCGATCACGTTGCCCTTACGGCCGAAGGGCTGCCCCTGCACAAAGGCGGCCGAGCCGCTCGCGGGATTGGCCTGATAGAGCCGGGACGAAGATACCGCTGGATCCCGGACCGAGTAGTAGAGCGTGCTCTGGCCGGGATTGGCGACCTGCCAGTTCCAGGCCATTGCATCAACCTGGTCGGTGGTCAACGCCTCGGTCGAGCCGGTGAAGTTGTAGGTCACCGTATTGACAATCGAGCTTGGCGCCGACACCGAGGCATCCCAGGTGACCACGATCTGGCTCGAGGCCTGGTTGATGAAGCTCCCAGCGGAAACCGGCGCAGGGCAGGCACCGACTTTGCTGAGTTCTGTGAAGCTCAGGTTACCGGCTCCGTTGCTCGAGAAGGTCCAGGTGCCGGAGACCGGATTTCCACCGAGCGTCGCCGAATAGCTCAGCTGCCCGATCATTCCGCCGAGATCGAGGCCCGTCTTCGATGTCGTAAACCGAGACGTATTGCCGAATCCGCTGCCAATGAGGTCCGTATCCGTCTGCTTGGTCGAAGCCGGCTTGTCGGGGATGGAGTCGTTGCCAACGACCGTCAGCGTGCCGTCGCCGGCGTTGACGAGGCTGAGAACACCGGCCGTACTGGCGCTGCCCGGAACACCGGCGTAGCTGTAGAGATTCCCGTCGGGCCGCATGAAGAGATCGTCGCCGCCGCCGACACCACTGATCTTCGTTTCGATCCCGCCCCGCATGGCATCGACCGTGACGAGCGACTTGCCCTGAGCGACGAAAAGCGTGACGTCGGAGAGCGTGAACGGCGTCACGTGTGTGGAGAGATTCGTGAAGAGCGGCACGGTCGTCGAGGGAAGAACAGGCACACCGCCGCCAGTCTTGGCCGGTCCCGATGTGTATCCCGTGAAGCCGATATGATCCTCGACCACGCGGGTCACCGAATTGATCGGCTCGAGGCGGACGAGCGAGTTGGCGGTTCCACCGTCAAACGTTGCGGCCAAGGCTGACGGCAGCCGGGCGTTGCTGGAAACAGCCACATAGAACCGCAACTGCTTGGACGGATCGGGCGGTACGACCTCTGTGCCAGACTCGATGCTGCCAGATCCGGTCGGATTGCCGGCTGGCATCTGCACGGAGCCGATGAAGGGGTCGCGGGGGCCGAACGAGCCGCGCGAGAGATCGTCGGTGTCGGCTCCCTGGCCGGCGCCGGGCTGGTCGGCGTCGACGTTGGAATCGCGACCAACGTAAAGCAGCCGCCCGCCCGAATCGAAGACCGAAAGTGTGAGATCGCCGCGGATGCCGTCGCCGTAGTCGAGATCGAAGACCGTCGCCCAGGTCTTCAGGCCGCCGTTCACGCCGCCGATCGACTGGATCTGCTCGTAGTTGAGCGCAAAGGTGTACCAGTCGACGTCGCCCGCGTTGGAGACGTTACCCGCGATGCTGATCGTGTTGCGATCGGTCTGGAGCAGGTTCCCCACGTACTGGGCCGTCGCGAACGTCTCATTCGAGCCGCCCGCGTTCTCCGCAGTCTCGCCGACGAGCGGCGTGTTGCGGGGCAGGCCCTGGACGTCGATGCCGATCGTGGGATAGCGGATGTCGGCGTAGCGGACCGTCGACCCCGGCTTCTCGTCGAGTTGCCGCAGCCGCACCCGCAGTTCGTAGGCCCCGCTGGTCGCCCCGCTCTTCACCTTCGCCGGATCGGCGAGGTCGGCCTCGTATGCCGCCTTGGACTGCGCCGTCACGCTGCCGTTCGGGGCGACGGTCGTCACCGGCTCGTACCGCGGCTGGCTCCGCACGCGAATGAAATACTGGATCGACGTGCCGACGGGCTGCCCGTCGCCCGGCAGCACCACCCGCATGCCCGCATCCTTCGGGTTCGTCGAGTAGTGATCCCCGGCGCGCACCGCGTCGCGGGCAAGCGGCTGCGCCAGGCCCTTGGTTCCGGCTCCGAGCGCCGAAGTCGCGTACGCGTAGACGAATCCGATTTCGGGAGCAGCGATTGGCTGCGTGTCGTAGGTGAGCGTCAGGACGCCCGTCGCCGGATTGAACGTGCCCGACGTGGCCAGGAAGGCCGGAAACGACGATCGGCCAACCGTCGAGACGACGACGTTGCCGGCCGCGTCGATCGAGATCCGCTGGTCTGCGGAAAAGCCCAGGAGGCTGTCCCGCCGGATGCCGGTTCCCACCAGGAAGTCGTAGGTGCGGGGGGCCGTCTGGACGCCGGTGACATCCGCGCTCCCAATCCCCCCCTCGAGCTGTGAATCGATCGATCTGGCCCTGACGTTGCCCGCCGCGTCGAGCAGTTCGACCATCGTGTCGAGCGCTGGGCTCGTCTTGTCGATGTCGATCCATATCTCGGAGCCGGCATAGCCGGTGAAGGAGTAGACGTCGACATCGGTGGGGTCGTCGGTCGCGATGTGGCCATGGACCTCGAATCCGAGCCGACGGACATCGTCGCCGCTCTTCTCCTGGGCCGAGTCGAACGTATTCGTGCCAGTGGCGAAGTTCGGCGCGAGCACCCCGAGCCCCTGCGCCGTTTCGGGAATCGCGTTGCCGTCGATCCCCTGAGTGGCCGCCTTTTCCGACTCCTGCACGATCGTGACATTGCGATCGTTCGACATCGGGAGGAACTTCAGGCTCCGCCAATCGCCCGGGGCGGGAGCCGACGCCGATCCGTTGGTGTTCGTGTCCTTCACCATCCGCCCGAGCGG
>JBIIMX010000038.1:0-14749 GCA_044337765.1 Pirellulales bacterium
GCGGGCTGCCGCGGGCTTCATCTCTGTAGGGGCCGTTGGTCAACAGGTGACGTCGCTGCTCATGCTCGGTGCTTGTTCCGTCCTCCGCATCCTCGGAGAGGCGGCGGGGCGGTTGGATTCATCTCTTCGCGGTCACCGGTCGCGGCGGTCGCAATGCCGCCCCGCTTGTTCCGGGCCGAATAAAACCATGTCCGCATCGGTCGGGCCGAATTCACGCTGTCGCAGTCATCGGCTGACATTCCCGGCATGGCCGTGGAGGCTGCGGGGCGTGAGCCCCGCAGCGAATAGTCAGCCGAGCCGTATGAATCCGTATCGCGGTCACCGACTCGACGTGGTTCACCCGACAAGCAGGTGCACCAAAAAGCTACCGCCGCATGAACAGTTCGTGCCTCCTCTTATCTCTCATGGAATGTCTTGGTCAGGCTGGTTGAAGAGCACGAACTCTTCGCTTTGCCTTGGACTTGTTGGCCGCCTTGGTTCTGTCCCGGCGCTCGCCGCACTGGTACGACTTCTGGTCGCGGACCATCGCGTAGAGCGTGCGCAGGAGCCGGCGACCCATGACCACGTTGGCTTTGGCCCGCGGCATCCTGGCGATGAACCGCTGCCTGGTCGCCTCCTGCTTGGCGTCGCTCTGGCAGAGGGTGACGGCGGCCTGGCAGAGAGCCCAGCGCAGGGTGGCCGACCCGGCCTTGGTGATGTTGCCGCTCTGGGTACGACCGGCCGACTCCTTGAGGTCGGCTGTCATGCCGGCCCAGAACTCGAGAGCGTCGGCATTGGGGAAGCGATCGAAGGGTCCGATCTCCGAGGCGATGATCAGCGCCCAGATCGGACCGATGCCCGGAACCGTTCTGAGGAGCTTCTCGGTCGCCGCAAACTGCGGCGACCTGGCCGCGGTGAGCAGCTCGCGTCTCAAGATCTCCCGCTGTCGCTCGATGAGCAGGATCTGGTCGAGGTAGTTGCCGAAGGCCAGTCGCTGCGCGGGCTGCAGCAGGCCGCCGAACGTGAGGAACCAGCGGTGGGCCCGGGGCCCGTCGAACTGCGGGCCGCGGATGTTGGCGGCGTTGAGCATGCTCTTCATGCCCTGCTTGGCCTTGGCGAGGGAGCGGCTCAGCTGCCGCCAGTGCCGGCCGAACTTCCGCAGCTGCATCAGCTGCGGGTCGGCGATGTAGCCCAGCGGGCACTCGCCACGGGCCAGCCGCAGCGCGATGTCGAGAGCGTCGTTGGGGTCGTTCTTGCGGCGCTTCCCCCTTCTCATGGAAAGCTCCGTGGCGTCGGCGATGTCCATGCGATCGACGCAGGGCGTGAAGCGGTCGATGAACCACTCGACGAACGGGCACGCCTCGACGGCCAGCCACTTCGGGCCGGGCAGAGCCTTGATCCACTCCGCGATGCGTTCGATGCACTTCGTGTCGCACTTGAGCTGCCCGAGCAGCTCGCCGTCAGCTCGCACCGCTCTGAGCGTCACGCTGCACTTGTGCAGATCGACGCCGATGAAAGTAACAAAGCCGGTAACATCCGTTCTCATGGTCGTAAACTCCGTGTCAGGGGTCGAAAACAACTTCACGCTTCGAAGGAGGCTACACCCTCCTTCCGGCCCCTACACGGTTTTACCCTGGTCGAACTGCTGGCGGTAATCGTGATCATCGGCGTGCTCTTGGGGCTGCTTCTGCCGGCGGTGCAGGCGGCCCGTGAGTCCGCCCGACTGGCCGGCTGCATGAACAACCTCAAGCAGATGGGGATCGCGACCCACAACTTTGAAAATGCCCGGCAGGGCTTTCCACCATCGATGACAGGCGCGGGTTACGACAATAACAACGGCTACCAAGGCGGTACGGGCCTGCCGTTTTTCGCTGTGCTCCTTCCCTACATGGAGGAGGGCACGACCGCCGCGAGACGGCTGGATTACAGCCAGGGCGTTTACGGCCAACAAAACGGCGGCAACTTAATGAGCACGGCGACACAGACCAACAGCACCGTCCTGAATAGCCTCAGGCTGCCGTTCTGGAATTGTCCAACCCGGGGCGCGAGGAGAATTGCCACCATCGATTACGGCATCATCATCGTGACCGATGCAAGCTGGGATGGGGGAGCCGATCACCGGTGCTCGATCGTGGCGACAGGAACGACGTCGACGGGCTGCCCCTCGGTTTTCGGAATGACAGCATGGACAGCATTGTTGCAGAACGCGGGCTCAGGCCCCCAGGTATTGAACGTCGCCCTCGGCCCACGGGATCAGAACAACTACATCACGACGCATCTGAGGGTCCAGTCTCCCGTTCAAACAGGTGCCTGGCCGAGCGGCCAACAAACACCCGGCACCGGAACGTCCAGTTATGCCTGGTACCCGCGGACTCGAATGAAGGATGTTCCCGACGGGCTCTCCAAGACAGCGATCGTTTCTGAAAAGCATCTCGCCCCCAATGAAATCGGCGGCACCGGCTGCTCGACCGGCGACCGGTGCACCTGCACCGGTGGGAAGGACCCGCCGGCGATGCCAGCATGCAGTGGGTACTGCAGAAACCTCGTCACGCTGCCCGTGAATACCAACTGGGCAGGCACGATCGCGAGAGGGCCTAGGGAGTGCTCGACGGGGGTGTACATCGGCTCGTGGCACACCGGGATCTGCAACTTCCTTCTCGCTGACGGGGCCGTGAGAAACGTGGCCGTCAACCTCGACACCACCAATCTGTGGCGGCTCGCCCATCGCCGCAACGGACAGGATCCGGTGTTGCCTTGATCTGCACGGCGCGTCATCGGCAGGGCGGGTTACTCACCCTGACCGCATTCATTCTGGCCGCAGTCCTCGTCGGCATCGCGGGCGGATGTGGCCGGTCCGACATGCATCGCGTGTCGGGCCGCGTGCATTTCGTCGATGGCTCGCCACTGCGGTCCGGACGGGTGGTCGTCGAGTACGACGGCGCCCACAAGGGGGGTGCCTGGGGCCGGATCAAGGATGACGGCAGCTTCACGATCGGCACGCTCTCCGAGAACGACGGCATGAAGGCTGGCACCTACAGCGTGACGATCCGGGATGCCTTCGAGCTGGCGACCCGGTCCGACAAATCCGCCACGCCGCTCGTGCATCCGCGGTTTCTCAGCCCCGCCACCTCAGGCCTCTCGTTCGAGGTGCCGAAGCAGACCAAGTGGGACATCGTCGTCGAGAAGCCGTAGCACCTGCCCGCAAGAGTGGCACGCAGGTCTTTCTTTACCCTTGGATAAGTTTTCCCGCCTCACGGGGATTGCATGAGCCAATTTCGCTCGGCCCCGGTGCACCACCAAGAAAATCTCATCATGCGACAAACGCTTTTCCTCGTCACGGCCGTATTGGCCGCCTGCTGCGGTTCCATCGCCCTTGCCCAGCACGGCAACACAATCACGCCCGAAAAGCAGGGCGTGTTTGCCGTGCCGCGGATGGCCAAACCCCCGGTCGTCGACGGCACGATCGATCCGGCCGAGTGGAAGGAGTCGCTCGCGATCGGCGGCCTCGCGTCGCAGAATCCCGGCGGCAACCAGCTCATCATGCGGCCCACCACCTACTTTCTCGCGTGGGACGCCGACAACCTCTACGTCGCCTGCCGCACCTGGCTCATGCCCGGCTACAAGCCGCGGGTGAGCGGCCGGGCGCCCGGCACCGCCAACGCCTTCGATGACGGGATGGAGTTTAACATCCGGCCGATGGGCAAAAACATCCCCGAAGGCGCGACCGACAACTCCTACAAGTTTTTCATCACCTGCTTCGGGTCCGACGGCGACTTCGGGCGGGTGTCGGTCGGCCAGATCTTCCGCAACTGGAGGCCCCGCTTCAAAACCGCCGTGCGGCTCACCGAGCCCGGCTCCGCGCCGCAGGGCGGCCGCTGGTGGGAGGCGGAGATCGTGATGCCGGCCAAGGATTTCGAGCTGGTCGGCCCCAACCGCGCCGGCGACACCTGGAAGATGCTGCTCGCCTTCAACCACATCCCCGGCTTCTTCCAGGCGGCGGTGCCGCTGGGCAGCAGCTACTTCGATTCAAGTGGCTGGCCGACGATGACGCTCGTCGAAGACACGCCCGCCGTGCAGGTGACGATGGACGAACTGCCCGGCCTCAAGGACGGCGTGGCCGCGGTGCGGATCACCGCCCACAACCCGACGGCCAAGCCCGTCGCGCTCGACGTGCAGGCCCGCGTAGACAATCTCGCCGACCCCAAGCAGCCGGTCGCGCTCATCGAGAAGCAGGCGAAGCTCGAGGTGGCGCCGGGCCAGACGGCGGAGTTTCGCCTCAATGAAAAATTGCCGGGGGATCTGGGCAAGAACACCGGCGCGGTGTCGTTTCGCGTGGCGCAGGACGGCCGCGAACTCTACCGCTACTACGCCTTCCTCACGCTCGGCTATCCCGAGAACTGGGTGAAATACACGCCTCCCACCGAGGCATTTCCGGTGCGCGTGGGCTTCAATCCCGTCCGCAATAACGTCAGCCTCGTGGCCGATACGAATGATCTCGACGACCCGCGGGCCGCGAAGCAGGTGCGCTATACCGTCGCCCGCGAGGGCGAAGCCGCCCCGCTCGTCTCGGGCACGCTCTCCACGGTCGCCTACAACGCCTTCGACGCGCTTCTGCAACTGCCGCAGCTGCAGCCTGGCGGTTACACCGTCGCAGCCACGATGGACCTCGCCGACGGCAAGTCGCTCGGGCCCGTCACGCGGTCGTTCAAGAAGCGCGACGAGGCGAAGGACTTTGCCGGCTGGTGGAAACAGCCGATCGGCAGCACCGAGCGGGTGATCAAGCCGTTCACGCCGCTCACGGTGGAGAAGGCCACGGTCGGCGTCTGGGGCCGCTCGTTCGCGCTCGATGCCGTGGGGCTCCCGCGGGCGATCATGTCGAGCGGCAAGCCCGTGCTCGCCGCCCCGGCCCGGATCGTCGCCGTGATCGGCGGCAAGGAACAGTCGATCGACCTTTCGGGCACGCTCGAGATCACCGAGCAGAAGCCGTGGCGGGCGGCCTTCAGGGGCAAGGCGGCGGGCGCGGGGCTCACGTTCACGACCACAGGCAGCGTCGAGCAGGACGGCCTCGTGACGGTGAACCTCGCCTATGCCCCGGCCGGCAAAGAGCCGGTGGCCGTCGATGCCCTGCGGCTCGAGTTTCCGCTCTCGGGCAGCGAGGCTCAGGCCCTCAACTGCATGGGCCCCGGCGGCAACTTCGCCACGCTCTCAGCGGAGGTCTTGCCGCCCAAGAAGACGGGCCGGCTCTGGAGCACGCTTGAGCTCGGGGCGGGCGGCACCGGCCTGACCGTCGGCACGTTTTATCCCGACGTCTGGATCGGCAACGAGGAACGCGGCTTCTATTGGTGGGCCGACAGCGACGAGGGCTGGATGCCGGCCGACGACGTGGCCGCCCACGAGGTGGTCCGCGAAGAGGGAGCCGACGCGGCGGTCGTGTTGCGGAACAACATCATCGGCAAGCCGGCCGAGGTGACCGGCGCGCGGTCACTGACGTTCACCTACAACGCCACTCCCTTCAAGCCGTTTCCGAAGGGCTGGCGGGCCACGATCAACGCCGAAGACGGCACGTTCTCGGGCCCGCACAAACAATACAAAGACGCCGTCTCGGGCCGCACGTTCGACGGCACCCAGTGGCTCTCCGCACCAGCCGCGCCGGCCGACTGGGGCCGCGTCTGGGGCGAGTTCAAGGAGAAGGCAGACGCGAAGGTCCGCGAGTTCCAGTCGGTCGATCCGCTCTCGGCCCGGCGGACGCACTGGGTGCACAACTCGCTGGCCCTCATGGGCTACGGCACGCGGTCGGGCGACGACGTCGTCGAGACCTACTTCCGCCCCGAATGGGATGAAAACACGCTCTGCCCGTCGCAGCAGGACTATTTCCTCTGGCTGGCGAAGCGGGCCTTCGCGGAGGGCGGCCTGCGGTCGATCTACTGGGACATCTTCTTCATCCGCGCCTGGTCGGGCGAGCAGAACGGCATGGCCTATCGGCTGCCCGACGGCCGGCTGCAGCCGACCTACAACGGCCTGAACCTGCGGAAGCTCTCGATGCGGCTGGCGTCGCTGCAGGAGGAGGTGGGGCTCGCGCCGGGCGGCGTCTCGGTGCATTCGAGCAACTGCTTCCCGTTCGTGGCGTTTCCGTGGGTGGCCGCGGGGCTCGACGGCGAATGGGCCTTCATGAGCGATGCCTCCACCCGCGACTGGGTCGACAACTATCCGCCCGACCGGATGCGGGCCCTCAACACGCCGCAGAACTACGGCGTGCCGCTCACCTGGATGAGCATCAACCAGATCACCGACCCGGTGCGGAAGGGCCGCGTGTGGCGCGGGTTCTACGACTGGGCCCGGTTCCACGACTGCAACTGGTATGGCTGGGATGGCTATCGCCCGGGCGACAAGCTGATCGACTGGGGCCTCGCCGACGAGCGGCTGCGGTATGTGCCGCACTGGCGGAACACGGCCATCATCTCCGCCGACCCCGATGTGCTCGTGGCCTACTGGCAGCTGCCGGGCCGCGTGTTCGCGATGGCGTTCAACCACGACGGCAAGGAGGCGAAGAACGCTGCGCTCAAGGTCGACCTCGCGGCGCTGGGCCTCACGGGGGGATCGCCGACGATCCGCGAACTGCGAGGCATCGACGGCCGCAACGGCCAATTACCGACCGACCGGCCTGATCCCGCCCCAGGTTTCGACGCGGCCACGCGCACCGTGGCGGTGCCCGGCCTCGAGCCCCATTCGGCCCGCTACATCGGCCTGCGGGTGGAAAACCCGGCCGACGTGAAGCGGCTCGCGGACGAGTTTCAAGCCGTCGGCAACGGGGTTGCGGTCACCGACGACATGCTCGACTGGGGGCTCGCCGAGAAGCCGGCCCGGTTCTTCGCGGCCGGTCAGGCGAGTGCGGTGAAGGCGGCCGATCCGGCGGCGAAGGTGGCCATGTGGCAATTGCCCGACCGCGTGCTCCTCGCGGTCGTCAACACGACGGAGAAGCCCATGCCTGTGACGCTCGACATCGACCTCGAAAACCTCGGCCTCGTACCGCAGCTTCCCTGGCAGGAATTCGTCCGCGTCCGTGATTTTGGCGGCGGCCCGTCGAAGCTCGATTTCCACGGCCGGAAGCTCGACTTGGGCGTCGTGCAGCCGGGCAAGGCCAGGCTCGTCGGCGTGCGGAAGTATTGAACAAAAGAAAATCCCATCATGCGCATCATCCTTGGCGTGCTTGTGTCGTATGCCGCAGTCTCGGCAGGTGCACCCGTCTGCCGGGCCGAGGTCTCGATCCGTCAGGCGGAAGACCGGTCGGTGGAGGTCGCCACCGGAGTCTACACGGCGAAGATCGACGCCAAGGGCAATCTGACGGAACTGGCCGTGAAGGGAGCGCAGGCCTTCACGCATCAGTTCGGCGATCCAGGCAAGCCGCCGGCGGAGCCGCCGTCGATCAATGTCGTCAACCAGATGGTCGCGGTGCGGTCGGGGCCGGCCCGGGTGGAGTGGGCGTTTGGCGAAGACACGCTCGGGTTTCTGTCCGAGGGCTACAACTTCGAATGCACGCTCGATGCGAGCGTGAAGTCGATCATGGCGCCCGGCGGCAAGGGCGGGCCGCTCGGGAAATACAACGGCGGATCCACCGGCCTGATCCTGGCCAACGACCTCACCGTGGCCAACGCCAAGGCCGGGATGCACGTGCATGAGAAGCGGTACATTCCCGCGGAATACATTTCAGGGGGCGTGAAGCCCGGCAACCTGATCGAGCACGAACTGCGGCTCGGCAGCCCGGCGGGAGCCGCGGAATTCCTCAGCGGCATCACGATCGCGGCCGTGGGCTCGAGCAGCGCCGAACTTGCGGAGGGGGGCAATGCCGGGGGCGGGTTTCCACATTTCCCCAAGGCCGCACCGATCGGGTTTACGACCACGCAGGAGAACGTGGGCACGAGCGACGTCGCGCTCGAGTATCGGGCGGCGATCGTGGATCACTACGTGGCGGGAAAGGAAGTCTTCGCCGCGAAGCAGGCGGCCACGCTTCCGCCGCAGGTCAGCAAGCAGGTCGAGTGGTCGGTGCCGCCATTGCCGCCGGGCTTCTATTACCTCACGGTGACCGCATGGCGCGACGATCAGAAACTCACCGAGACGAAGCAGACCTTCACCGTCGACATGCCGCACTACACGCGGCCCCTCACGCGGCCCGCCGACTGGGACGCCTTCTGGGCTAGGCAGGAAAAGCTGCTGGCTGAGACGCCGGCCAATCCCCGCATTGCAGAGATCGGGGCGAAGAGCCTCGTCGGCAAGGTCTTCGAAGTTTCGCTCGATATGCCCGGCGGCCGCAAGCTCGCCGGCTGCCTGGTCGTGCCGGAAAAGCCCACCGGGCCCGCGGGGTTCGGATCGCTGACCGCGGACCGGCTGCAAAGCGACCTCATCGCCAAGGCGAAGGACGGCAGTCTCGCGATGCCCGCCGGCGTGCAGTTCACGATCGCCCTGCCCGCCGACGCGACCTACACCCACTGGAACTCTGCCGACGACAACAACCTCCTCGACTGCGTGCTCTGGTATCTGCGTGGCATCGACTTCCTCGCTTCACGGTCCGAGGTGAAGCCCGATCGGATCCTCGTCTCGGGCGCCAGTCGGTCGGGACCGCTCGCGGTGATCACGGCGGCACGGCGGCCAAAGAACGTCTGCGGAGTGTCCGCCTTCGTGCACACGTCGGCCGGGATCAGCTGGATCGACAAGCCCTATTACTCGTGGGGCCTGCCGAATGGTCACACCCCCGCCGATGCAGCACAGGTCGCACGGCTGGCGGCGATGGCCGCCTACGTCGATCCGGTGAATCACGCGCCAGACGTCACCTGCCCGATCTGGTTCGGCTGGGGCCTCGACGACACGCTCTCGCAGCCGCAGGGGATCGAGGCGATGTATCACCTCTGCCGGTCGAAGTGGAAGCGGATCAGCCGCGACGCGGGCGGCCACCAATACAGCGGCGGGATGAAGAAGCTGGCCACGGAGCTGCAGGCTCTCCTCAACGCCGCCGGCGGCGTCGACCAGAGCGGCACGCTCAAGGATCACTGATACGATCACTGATACTTGGAATCGATCCTACCCCGGTCACGAGGCATGCTCATCATGAAAGAAAGCGTCCGGCAGCTCCCATCGCTGTTCCGATCGGCCTTGTTGACGGCCCTCATCGTCGGCGGTTTCATCGCCGGCCCCGCGGCCGCCCGCGCGGACGACGCTTTCACCTACACGACGCCGCAGGGCGTGTCGTTCACGGTGACGGCCAAGGGGCTTTCATCGATCGCCGTCGGCGACAAAGAGGTGGCCAAGGGCTCATGGCATGCGGCCAACATGACCCAGCTCCGCGAGCCCTCCGCGGCGCCCGCTGATTTCGTGTTCAAGGACGAAACGATGGAGGTGATCGAGCCCGGGTCGCGGGTGCGGGTCCGCCACGCGGGCCCGACAACCACCGCGACTTTCGACTATGCCTACGAGGGGGAGGATGTCCGCATCAAGGCCCGCGTGGAAAACTTAACCGACAAGGCGGTCAAGGCCACCGGCTTTACGGGCCTCAGCTTCCTCTTCGACTCCGCCCCCAAGGGCTGGATGGTGAGCCAGGATCCGGGCTGGTTGAAGGCGCACGTCGAGGGCTGCCGCGGCTTCCATCCCAGCTTCGAAAACCGCATCGGCGGCAGCTACGCCACGGACGGGACGGTTGGCATCGGCCTGACACCGCTGAACACCGGCCTGGCACACACCGGGTTTTTCTGGTGGGGCGACCAGGCCGGGCCCAACGCCCGCCGCATGTTCTATATCCGCCCGCAGGAAATTCCCGCCGGCGGCGCGCTCTCCTTCGAGATGCTCATGCGAATCAGTCCGAATCGGGATTGGAAGCACCTGCTCGAGCCCTACAAGCAGCACTTTACCAAGTCCTTCGGCCACGCGACGCTCGGGCCGGTGCACTACAAGGCCGACTTCCGCCCGATGGCCATGATGTCGATCGCCGACGCGCCGAGCATCACGAAAGACAATCCGTATGGGTTTCACGGCGAGGGGCGGCGGGTGGATCTGCCCGACGGCATGAAGAAGTTTTGCGACATGGTCGTGCCCGGCCTCGTCGAAGGCAACGGCCAGGGGATGATCATCTGGGCGCTCGGAGGCTGGGACACCCGCGGCGCGATGTACCGTCCCGATTTCGACGTGCTGCCGCCGGAGGTCGAGCGCAACATCCCGCAGATGCGGCAGGCCTTTAAGGAGGGCAACGTCCGCATGGGCGTGTGCACACGCCCCGGTGAGATCGCCTTCCGGGGCACGTGGAAAGACGACTGGACGGTCCGCATCAATCCCGACGATCCCCAGCACATCTCGATCATGTCGGGGCGATTCAAGAAGATGATCGACCAGGGCTTCACGCTCTTTTACCTCGACACGTTCGGCGAGTCGCTGGCCGACGTCAAGGCGATGCAGTTCTACCGGCAAAAGATGGGGCCGGAGATCCAGACGTTCGTGGAGCACCCGTGCGACATCACGCTGGCCTATAGCGGGGCCTACATGGAGCTCAACTACGACGAGAAGGCCAAGGCCTACAGCATCATGTGGGGGCTCGATCGGTTCTGGGAGATCAGCCAATACCTGATGCCCGGCGTGCAGGCCGCCGCGCAGAGCCGCGTGGACGAAAACAAGCTGCCCGAAGGCTTCGAGCGGCCGTCCCACTACCTGATGCGAAAACACATCGCCCCATTCATTCCCGACTACCTGATCAAGGGACAGGCGAAGGAGCTCAAGGCGGTCACCGACGAGTTCCTCGATGCCAGCGGGCAGTGGAAGCAATGATCACGGGAAAATGGGGACGGGAGCGAATTTCGCCACGCGTGATTCGCGGGAAAGCGGATTTCATTCGTTCCCGTCCCGATTTCCCCCCGATCTTCCCCGGCGGGAACTGCTGGCAGCCCGGAGTGTCGGTCAGCGCACCAACTCGAGCGTGAGTCCAAGAGCCCGCGCCACACGCTCCACGTTCGAAAGTCGCACGTCCTTTCCCTGCTCGATATCGCGGATCGTCGCCTGGTTGGGAATGCCAGCCAGTTTCGCGAGGGCGTACCAGGTGAGCCGCTGGGCCGTTCTGGCCTCGCGAACCTGAGCCGCTATCCCATGCTTCGGCGGAGCGGCAGGACGGATTTTCGGCGGCAACCGCTTCGCCATCATGGCCCGAAGCTTCGCGTGACGTGCCCGTTCACTGGGTGTGAGTCGCCTGTTCACATGATGGAGTCGTTGCGGCATGTCCGGGTTCCACAAAAGCCCGTCAAGGCTCAGATATCTCGTATGCCGTTACAGGAATGACGACGTCGCCAATCTCCTCGAAGACCACGACTACGAACCGGCCGTCGGGGACATGCCCAAACACGCAGCCTCTGCCACTGCTGCGGCTGAGCTCCCAGAACCCCGGATGCTCCAGCACATGATCGACATCATCCGTCGTGAGCCCGTGCTCCTCGACGTGCTCCACATTTCCGCCTGGCGTGGGATCCCAGACCACCTGCGTCCATCGCATGACGACAACCGCTTTGAAAGTGTAGGTCACACTGACAGAGCTTTCCAGCACTGCGCTGAAGCATATACACCTGTCCATTCCTTACAAGGCCACGCAGGAAGGCAAATGGGGACGGACGCAATCCTGTTCGGCACGGGATGTGCCTATCTCATTCAATGATTTCAGGATTGCTGCGGTTTTGTTGGGTACGCAATACGGATTCCCTCGCTCGCGCGTCGGGCTTGGATGGGAACCTCTCTTCATCCAAGCCCGCAGCGCAAGCAAAGGGAATACGGGCCGCCGGCATATCCCGTGCCGAACAAGACTGGGACGGACGCGAATTTCGCCACGCGGGACTCTCGGGAAAGTGAATTCAATTCGCTCCCGTCCCGATTTTCCCTTTCCTTACCGCGGGAGGATGCCGTCCAGCAGATGCTTCGTGGCCTCTGGAGCGGCGGCGCGGATGGCGGCCACCTGCTCGGGATTCAGCTGCTTGGCCCAGGCGGCAATCAGTTGCCGTTGGCGTTCCGGCACGACGTTCCACGCCACCTTTCCACCGCTTGCCCCGCCGACGTAGCCGTGCTGGTCCCACCACTGCGTGACGGCGGCCAGGGCCTCCGTCATCCGCGCCGCCGCGTCTGCTCCGTCGGTGGGCGGCTGGCTCGTCGCCACGAGGATGCGTCGCTGGCTCTCGACCTGCGTGGCGAGGATCTCGAGGTAACGCTGCGGCCCGCCGGGCAGGTGTGCGGCCAGCGTGCTGGCGAGCTTCCCGCGGCGCAACGCCTCCGGCAGCTCGGCCGGCAGGCGGTCGAGCGGCAGCGTCATGCATTGCCATGCCGGCACGAGCAGCTCCGCCGGCCCGCCGAGCGCCTCGGCCAAATCGCGAAGGATCTGCTCATCTGAGGCGGACCGGTAGGCCGGGTTCCGCGCGGCCTGGGCGAAAAACCAGATGTTGGGCAGCACCATCAGCGGCTGCTGGGCGTTGCCGAAGACGCCGCGGACCGTGCGGGCCGACGGGCCTTCCTCGGCGAGGTTGGCACGGATCAGGTCGAACTGCAGCTTGGCCTGCGGGATCGACGGCTCGAACTCGATCGCCTCGTAGCAAAAGATGGTGGAGCGATCGAGGAGCCCGGCCTCGGCGGTCGCCTGCACGGGCAGTCGGCCGTTGGCCCAGCCCTCGCGGTGCGATCGGCCCGGCAGCAGTTCCCAGTTGCCTGACAGTCCTTCCTTGACCGCGGCGAGTTCCGCGTCGAGGAACGGCCGAATCGGTTCCACCCAGACGCCCTTCGTGCCCCAGCCGCACCATAGCCAGGGGACCACCTTCTGGCGATCGGGGTGCGTGCCGTGGGCCGCGATCGTCGCCTGGTCGGCGCGAAACACCTTCACCCAGTCGTGTGGATCGGCCTGGGCATAGCCGCCCGGATCGCCGTCGATCGTCACGTAGGCATCGGCGTTGTCGAGGATCGCCATCATCGTGGCGCGATGCGCGAGCCACGGCTCGGCCTGAGCCGGATCGTCGAGCCGGATCGTTTTGGCCCCGGCCGGGAACACGCGGTCCCGCCACGGCTTCGCGGCGACCGATGGGTCGGTCGTCAGGTTTGCCGCCTGCACGAACCAGGTCTCGAGGCCGGCGGTTCTCGCCGCTTCAATCGTGTCGCGAAAGGCGACGAGCGACGCCCGGTCGGCATCGGAGAGCGGCATGGGAATCGCCTCGACGACGGGCCACATCATCACCCGGTCGTATCCAAATCCCTTCAGCACATGGAACATCCCGGCATAGTCGTCTGGTGTCCAGCTGCGGACCGCGAAGGGATGCCGGTAGACCCAGCCGGCGTGCAGATAGAACCCGACGCTCCTGAAAGCTTCCGTGGCTTCCGCTTCTGCCTTGTCAGCCGGCTTGATGTTCGAGCTCGCTCCACCCACGTCGCCGGGGATCGAGTCTCCGCCCAGCAAGCGAAGCCTCTGCTTCATCTTCTGCACGTAGGCGGCGGGCGAGCCGGGCAGTTCGGGCAGGCCGCTCTTCTCACGGAGGGCCACCCGGGTCAGCTGGTCGTAGGCCTTGGCGGCCGAGTCGAGCGGGCCGACATCGAAGCTGGGCTCCCGGTATCGCTCCGGCAGGCCCGCCTGCCAGGTGCTCTGGTTTTCGAGAAACCTGATGACCTGCGCGAGGTCGGCCACGGAACGGGGCTCGGCCAAGAATCCGGCAAACTCGTCGATCACCTGCTTGGGAGTCGCCCTAGGATCGTTGGCACAGCGGCCAAACGCGTAAAGGTTCAAGCTCTCGGCGAAGATGTTTTCCGCCATGGCGTTGGCGACCACGCCATTGAGCCCGAGCTGACGGGCCCGATCGATGGTCTTGCTGATGAATCGGGTCTCCGCCTGGGTCTGACCGGCCGTCCCGGGCCGATAGCCGTCATCACACTCGTCCACGAGAAAATAGGGCCAGCCCCACCGCCGAGCCACGCCCCGCTGCTCGAGCGTCGCCACCTGATCGGCCGACGGGCAGAGCGCCGGCTGCTTGCCTGCCTTGTCGTAACAGGTCAGGGCGAGCGATCGGTAGTAGTTGTGCATGGGGAATTCGATACCGACATCCGGGCCGAACATGCCGGGCTCGGCGATGAGCGCGTCGGTCATCGCGGCTTCCTTCTCCCAAAACTCCACCGTGAATGGCGACGGATTGTGGTCCCACGTCGAGATGCCCCAGGCGTTGACGTTGACGTGGGCCTTGGGCGCCTCCTTGCGGATCACGCCGACGATCTGTTTCACCATCTCGTGGAGTTGGGTGGGAGTCGCCGCGTCGTGGCCGCCCGGGTCGCCCGGGCAGATGGTGAAGCCGTCGGCGGTCTTCAGCTGCCGCACCATGCCTGCGATGCGGGCCAGCCGCTCCTGCATTGCCAAATGATTCCCCGGATCGAACGCCGTGGTGCGATAGCCCTCGGGCTCGCCCTCCTGTCGCTGAATCATGTTGGTGGTCAGCAGGACATACGCCTTGAATCCCGCGGCCTGCATACGCCGGACATCCTCGGCCATGTCGGCGTAGTAGCGATCGAGGCTGCTCGGCCGGAGCGTCCACCCCAGATCCCACCGTTGGTAGGTGTTGTAGCCGCATGCCTTAAAGAAAGGAATCGCGTCGGGCGGCATGCCCGAATAGCAATTGTAGATGCCCACCGACGCGATTGGATTGGGATCCGCCGCGGCAGGCGAGGGTCCCGCCATGAGCAGCCAAAACAACACCAGACAAATCGGCCGCAACACCGCGAGACAGTGCAGGGA
>JBIIMX010000039.1:0-14745 GCA_044337765.1 Pirellulales bacterium
CATCGGCCACGACGGTCGATCGTGTGATCGCCGACACCCGTACAAACGTCGCGACCTCGCTCGAATGGGTCGGCAACCATGCGCGGCTGGCTCAGGAATGGCAGACCCGTCTGGGACGGCCGATCCAACTGGTTGCCTACGAAGGCGGCCCTCACCTCGACGGCCGCGACGCCCCGTATCAAGAGGCCTTCCATGCGGCGACCAACGATCCGCGCATGGGCGACATCTACCGAGAGTATCTCCGTGGCCTCGATGCCGCCGGAATGGATCTCTACGTCGATTTCCAGTTCACGGGGGGCCCGGTGGCCGATGCCCATCGCTACAACGCGGTCGTCTCCGCGGCCAATGGGTCGCTCTGGACCACGCCGGCACCGCCCGTCGTCAGCGTCCCGGTCCTGAGCATCTCTGCGGCGGCGATTGCAGAGGGGAATGTGGGACGGC
This sequence comes from Pirellulales bacterium, assembly GCA_044337765.1. Classification (GTDB taxonomy): domain Bacteria; phylum Planctomycetota; class Planctomycetia; order Pirellulales; family UBA1268; genus CAMCQY01. The sequence goes on from JBIIMX010000039.1 coordinate 442, forward strand.
GGCCACTGGTCTTCACGCTTGCACTCTCGAGCCCATCGACCATGCCGGTCACGATTCGTTGGGGTGTGGCCAACGGGACGGCAACGGCCGGCCGCGACTACCTCGCGGCCGGCGGGAGTGTGACGTTCGCACCGGGACAGACGCGGCGTACGATTTCGGTTTCCGTCATCGGCGACCGCATGAGGGAGTCAGACGAAACCTTTCGCGTCGGCCTCGCATCACCTCGGAATGCAACACTCTCCCCCGCGGCGAGTCGCGCCACCGGCACGATCCGCAACGACGATGGTCCGGCCCAACTGGCAGCGGCTTTCGCCGCGCTCGCTCACCTTCCTACGGCCACCCCGAACACGAAGCTCCGCCGTTAGGGCGGCTGGACAGAGTCAGTCCATGGGGCGAACGCGTCGTCCCAGGGATAGTTGCCAGGGATATGACTGAGCGACGAGCGACGCCCCCGCCGGAGAGGACGCCGCTCTACAAGGAGAGTCGCAGAGCACCTCGCAGGCTGGCTCGAGAATCGGACGGTCGCCGAGCAGCCCGTCTCTACGCACGTCGAAAGGGAGCTGCGGTCGTACCTTACCTGCGGCATCCTCTGCTTCGGATTCGGCCGGGCACGCTGTGCTTCGTGGGGGCAGGGTTTTGTCGTGGCCTTCTCGTGCAAGGGCCGCGGCACCTGCCCCTCCTGCAACGGCCGCCGGATGGCACAGACAGCTGCGCATCTCCTCGACCGCGTCATACCCCCGGTGCCCGTGCGGCAGCGGGTGATCTCCGTCCCGAAGCGATTGCGCTGCTTTCTCGCTGACCGCCAAAGCGCGGTCGCAGCCCTTACGAGGATCTTCATCGAAGAGCTCGAGCGGCTGCTTTGTACTGCGGCGGGCTCTACCCGTGACGGTGACAGGCCGAGCGCGGCTCACCCTCGACTTGGCGGCATCTCCTTTCTGCACCGCTTCGGATCGGCGCTCAATCACCACGTGCATCGGCATGCGTGCGCGACCGATGGCGTCTTCATGCCGACCGTTGACGGGCCGCCGGCGTTGCTGCCGGCTCGGCCGATCGCCCAGGCCGATCTGGCCACGCTCACCGAGAAGGTGCGCCGTCGTGTCGCGCGGTGGTTCCGTATGCAGCGGCTCCTCGACGCTGATGCGGGGGGCGATACGCTCGCTCGAGAGAACAGTGGGTTCTCGGTGGCCGCTTTTCGTCCGGATCACGCTCTTACGTCCCCATCTGCGTGTCTCGTGTCAGCCTCTGGAACACCTCCTGCGGTATTGCTCCCGGCCGCCCTTTGCGATGGAGCGGCTCTCCGTCCGGCGTGGTGCAGATGGCCGCGGCCCGCCCACCGACTGGGCCGAGCTCGTCCAGGGCCACTTTCGACCGGGCAATCTTTCAGGCGTCGCCCGACTTTTCAGCCCGACATCGACATACACAGCCTCTGTCGGGTTCCTGTGTCACGGTGCGGACCGCTCGCAACAAGAGCGGTTTCAAGGCCGGTCTGCGCCGACGAGAAAAATCCGGCCTTGAGCGTGGATAGGAAGCTCCTCGGCTTCTCCACCGTCGGGCCGCATCCAGCCCGACCGGTCCCGGCTGTTGCTCCTCATGATCCGCCCCGCTCCGCCGATGCTTGCCGAAGTTGGGCGTGGGCCATTTGTCACGGCAGATGCGGTAGATGTCAAGCCGGAGGGCGAGGCTGTCGGCGCTGGTGGCCGATGACATCTGCCGGATCGCCTCCAACGCCTGCTCCCGGTGTGGATCACCAAAGGCGAAGCCTCCGCACTTCCAGGCATGGTGGTGGAGGCGGGCGCGATCGAGATGCAGGAGGTCGGCCCAGGCGGTGCGGCCCGATGCCGACCAATCGCCGTCGTGCTGCTGCAGCAGGTTGAGCGCATCGCTGATTGTGTTCTGGCACTGGTCGATTTCGCCCAGTTAGGCGGGAGCGATCCGCGGGCCGCCCACCGAATTCAAGACAGTGTTCCGGGCACCGCCCTGCTCACGGTGGGCATTGATATCGTCGCGGCGCAGCGCTTCGCACTGGAACTGGGGGCCTTCGAGCCGGTCGGGATGCCGCATCACGAACTGCTTCGCCCGATGCCGCAGTTCGGCGCGCTCGTCGAGATCGACCAGCGTCTGCAGGTAATACCGCCAGAGGTTGACGCTCGTGGCGTCGGTGGAGTCGACGCACTGGCGGAAGGCAGCGAACGCCTGGGTGGGCACGGCCTGTTTCAGGAGCACAATGGCGGCGGTCTTGACATCGCGTTGGGCGGGTGGAATCTGCCCGGCCTCGGCGTGCAGTGGCTCCGTCAACTCCAACGGCGGCCGGGCTGCGATGCTTTTGGGCAGGAGCCACCAGATCGCGGCGGCCGCGATGCCGATCACGATCAACTGTCCCATCACGGTGGCGATCGACCGCCTCCTATCGGCCACGGACTCAGCAACGGCGGCTCTCGGGGAACGGGCAGCCCCGTCACGGGCGGGCGCCGAGGCGGTAGAGGTGTGTCTTGGTCCGCAGGTAGATCGAACCATCGAAGACGGCCGGCGAGGCCATACAGCCGTCGGCGAGCGTGTTGGTGGCGAGCAGCGGGTAGGAATCGGCCGCCGAGAGGACGAACGTATCGCCTCCCTGATTGCTGGCATAGATTCGGCCGTCGGCGAGGATTGGCGATGCCGAGAATTCGCCGCCAAGACGCTTCTGCCAGAGGGCCTTGCCGGTGGTGGCGTCGAGCACGCTCGCGGTGCCCGCATCGCCAAGCAGAAAGAGCCTTTCACCGAGCAGCAACTGCGAGGAACGCGCCCCGGTTCCCTGCGAAGATTTCCAGGCGATGTGCGTGCCGCTCACGTCGCCGGTGCCGTCCGGCCGCACGGCCAGGAATTTCATGCCGCCGGCGGCGGTGTTGATGTAGACCAGACCTTGAGCAAACAGCGGCCGCGCCGAGGCGTTCATGCCGCCGTGTTTCACCCTCCAGAGTTCCTCGCCCGATGTCGGATCGTAGGCAAGCGTGGCGCCGGCGCTGGGGATGATCACCTGCTCGCGGCCCTGGCTCCTGATCACGGTGGCGGTCGCATAGGCCTTCTTGGCGTCGCCGTCGGTCGTACCGTAGTCGATATCGCGATCCTTCCGCCAGACGGTCTTGCCGGTCGCCTTGTCGAGGGCGACCACATACTGCAGGTCGAACCCATCGAGGGCCACGATGAGCAGCTCGCCATGGATGATGGGCGACGAGCCGGGGCCACGGAAGTGGTCGCAGGGAAGATCCTGTCTGGTCCAGAGGATCTTTCCCGACTCGGTGTCGAGGCAGGCGGTGCCTGCACTGCCGTAATGCAGGTAGAGCCGATCGCGTTCGATCACCGGAGTGCACGATGCGTAGCTGTTGAATGCGTGGCAGAACTGCGGCGTGGCGATCTGGAACACGGTGATGTCGTGGATCACCCGCCCGCTGTCGCATGCCACGGCCACCACGGACAGCCGCGTGCCGTCGTCGGTGGCATTGGCGAGCCAGACGAGCCGATCCCATATGACCGGTGACGCCCAAGCCTTGCCGGGAATCGGCGTCTTCCAGGCGACTCCGTGCGACTCGCTCCACTCCACGGGGAGGTTGTGCTCCTGCGAGACGCCGTCCCCGGTGGCCCCACGGAATTCGGGCCATGGCGTGGCGGCCCATGCCTGGTTCGTGGCGATCGAGATCGCGAGCCATGCCACAGCCACCCAGCAGCCGTACCTCATGGCACCGCAGAGAACGGTCCGGTACAGCGAGGCGGCATCAGCAGCTGACTTCATGGTGAAGCGTTCCGTCGGACTGTTTCTCCGACCGCTACTTGGCGATCACGAGTCCACCGGCCAGCGTTCCCCTAATGTTGGAATTGCCGGCGGCATCCCTGAACTTACCTGCCACCACGTTCACGGTCCCGGTACCGACGAAGCCGGGCCTGGGTGTGAACGTAGCGGTGTAGCTCGTGCCGGAGCCGGTGAAGTTGGAGAGCGTGCCGCCGGCGACGGTGACATCATCGGCGGTGAATTCAGTGGAGGACTCGCTCAGCGTGAACGTCAGCAGGGCGGTGTCGCCGGTCTTCAGGCTGCTGCGGCTGGTGGTGATGGCCACCGTGGGCAGCTTCGTGTCGATCGCCAAGGCAGGCGAGCGTGATCCGGCCAGATTGGCATTGCCGGCGGCATCGAAGAATCGACCGGCGCTCACCGCCACCGTGCCAGTGCCAATGAAGTTGGCGGTGGGGGTGAACTTCGCAGTGTAGGTCGTACCAGAGCCGGCAAAACTTGAAAGGACGCCGCCCGTGACGGTAATCATCGAGGCGGTGAAACTCTTTGGCGCCTCGCTGAGCGTGAACGTGAGCACGGTCGTCTCGCCGGCTTTCAGAGCCGTCTTTTCGGCGGTGATTACGATCGTCGGCACGACCATGTCGATCACGAGGGGAGCCGCCAGGGAGCCAGCGAGGCTCGAATTCCCCGCGGCGTCGGTGAAGGAGCCGGCGGCGATCGTGATGGTGCCCGCGCCGATCAGGCCCGCTGCGGGGGTGAAGGTTGCCGTATACGTCGCTCCCGAGCCTGCGAAGTTCGTGAGCGTGCCACCGGTGACCGCCACGTCGTCGGCCGTGAAGTCCTTGGAAGACTCGCTGAGCTTGAACGTCACCACCGCGGTCGTGCCCACCCTGAGGGTCCTCAGGCTGCTGGTGATGCCGACGGTCGGGGGCCTCGTGTCGATGGCGAGCGATCGCGACAGGAGGCCTTGCGAGTTGCCGTTGCCGGCGGCATCGGTGAATGTGCCGGCCGCCACCCTCACCGTGCCAGTGCCGGTGTATCCTGCAGTCGGGGTGAACCTGGCGGTGTAGGCCGTGCCGGAGCCCGTGAAATCGGAGAGCGTGCCGCCCGTGACGGTGACATCGGCCGCGGTGAAGTCGGAGGATGCCTCGCTCAGCGTGAACGTGAGCTGAGCCGTGTCGCCGGTCTTCAGGCTCGTGCGGCTGGTGGCAATCGCCAGGGTAGGAGACCTCGTGTCGATCGCGAGCGCCGAGGAGAGCGATCCGGCCAGATTAGAATTGCCGGCGGCATCGAAGAATCGACCGGCATTCACCGCCGCGGTGCCAGTGCCGGTGAAGTTGGCGGTGGGGGTGAACTTCGCAGTGTAGGTCGTGCCCGAACCGGCGAAGGTCGATAGCGTGCCACCCGTGACCGTGACCATCGCGGCGGTGAAGCTCACTGGCGTCTCGCTGAGCGTGAACGTCAGCACGGTCGTCTCGCCCCCCTTGAGGGACGTCTTGTCGGCGGCGATCGCGATCGTCGGTGCAACGATGTCGATCCTGATCGGGGAAGCGAGTGCCCCCGCCGTGTTTGGATTGCCGGCCGCGTCGGCGAACCTGCCGGCATCGACCGTGATCGTGCCGGTCCCGTTGGTGCCGACGGTTGGCGTGAAGACGGCGGTGTAGGTGACGCCCGACCCTGCAAATGCGGAGAGCGTGCCGCCGGCCACCGCGACGTCGGAGTTGGTGAAGTCCCTGGAGGACTCGCTGAGCCGGAATGTGATCGTCGCCGTCGCGCCGGCTCTCAGTGCAGCCCTGCTCGTGGTGATCGCGACCGAGGGCAGGACGGCATCGACGGCGAGTGGAGCGTTCAACGAGCCCGCGACGTTGGCGACGCCGTTTTCACTGGTGAAGCTTCCCGCCGCCACTGTGATCGTCGCCGCGCCACTGTAGCCCGCCAGTGGCGTGAACATGGCGGTGTATTGCACGCCTGAGCCGGTGAAATTCGAGAGCGTGCCACCCGTGACTGCCACCGCAGTCGCCGTGAAGGTCGTAGACGGTCTGCCCAGCGTGAACGTGATCGTGGCCGTGTCAGCCGCACGCACCGCCGCCTTGCTCGCAGCAATCGCGACCGTCGGGGCAGCCGCCGCGAGGAACGCATCGAAGCGATCGACGACCGCCGCCTGGTCGACGCCGAAGATCATGGCAAATGAACTGGTGTCGCTCGCCCCCGGAGCCAGCGCACCGATGTTGATCGCCAGATTGATCGAGGAATCGGATACGGCACCGTCGGGATCAACCGGCGAGAGCAGGACATCGGTGGGATTGCTGATGAAGAAGCCTTCGACCGACGTCACGGCGCGTGGATCGGCGGAGCCGAGCGCCATCGCCCCGCCGGCGGCCGATCCCACCACCAGCCGGCCGTCACGCAGCACATCGTTGGCCGTCTCGAGGATCCCGTCGGGATCAGGGTCGTCGTTCTCAAGCAGCGCGACGCTCGACAGCGCCGCCGCCGTGCCGTTGGTGATGGTCGTCGTCACGACGGCATGATCGTCACCGTCCTGCCACTTGACGGTCCGCACGACCGTAACGCCCGTCCGCGGGCTGCCCGTCATACGCACCTCGTGGCTGGCGCCCGCACTGGCATCGACGATCGTCACCGGAAACGACGTCAGGCCGGCTGCGGCCACGTTGGAGTAGCTCGTGCCGTTGATCGCGATGGTCCAGTTCGCCAGGAACGTGCCGTACCGCAGGAACTCGATGCCGTTCCAGCGGGCACCGATCGATGGGCCGACGAGCGACCCGTCTTGGGCAAATCCCAGCGAGAGTGGCGTGCCGATGACCTCCAGCGAATTCGTGACGATGCGAATGGCGGGTGCCAGTGCGCCACGGCTGCTCGGCGTGCCGGACGCGTCGGTGAACCCGCCCGCCGCCACGGTGATCGTTCCGTAGCCATCGAGCCCCGATGCAGGAGTGAATATTGCGGTGTAGAGGTCGCCAGAGCCGGTGAAGCTCGAGAGCGTGCCACCCGTGACCGCGACGTCGGCTGGCGTGAAGTTGGTGGACGGGCTGCTGAGCGCGAACGTGATGGTGGACGTTTCGCCCCGGTTCACGGACGACCTGCTGCTGGCGATCGCCACCGTCGGTCCGTGCGCCGCGACCGAGTTGACGACAGTGGCTGCGTTGAGCCGACCGCCGCTGGCTGTCTTGCTCACAAGCGAAGCGACCGGATCGATGTTGTCGATGAGCCTGCTCTTCAGCTGGGCGACGGAGAGCGACGGATCGACTGCGAGCGCCAGGGCCGCCACGCCCGCCACATGGGGCGCTGCCATGCTCGTGCCGCTTGAGGTGCCATACCGGTTGCCGGGCACCGTGCTGTAGATGTTCACGCCGGGCGCTGCGAGATCAACCGACTTCGCCCCGTAATTGCTGAAGGAAGCCAGCGCATCCTTGTTGTCGGTCGCCGCCACGCTGATGATCGCGGGCGAATCATATGCGGCAGGATAGCTCGGCGACTCGTCGGAGTTTGTCCCACTGTTGCCGGCCGCCGCCACGAACAGAATGCCGGCGTCACCGCCGGCATTGATGGCGTCGAACAGGCCGGCTTCGTAGTCGCCGCCCCCCCAACTATTGTTCGTGACCCGCACGTTGACGCCGTAGGTCGTCCGCATCATCGTCGCGTAGTTCACGGCGCGGATGGCGTCGGAGAGGTACCCCGAGCCGGAGGAATCGAGGAATTTGAGCCCCATCAGCGAGACGTTCCAGCTGACGCCGGCGACGCCCCTGCCGTTGTTCCCCACGCCGCCAATCGTGCCCGACACATGCGTGCCGTGGTAGTGGTCGTCCATCGGATCGCCGTCGTCGTTCACGAAGTCGTACCCGTGCACGTCATCCACGAAGCCGTTGCGGTCATCGTCGACGCCGTTGCCGGCAACCTCGCCCGGATTGGTCCAGACGTTGGCGGCCAGATCGGGATGCGTGTAGTCGATGCCGGTGTCGATCACACCCACGACGATCGAGCTGCTGCCCGTTGTGACATTCCATGCCTCTGGGGCGTCGATGTCGGCATCTGTCGTGCCTCCCGTCTGCCCGACGTTGTTGAGGCCGTAGAGACTTTTAAAGGAGGGGTCGTTGGGGGTCGTCGACACCTTCGTCGTACCGTTGCGACTGAACGAGGCGATGCCCACGTTGGCAGTGAAATACTGTTCCACCGTTCCCAACGGCGCCGTGGCTCGCACGAGCAGCTGGCCCGGCAGCCCCAGCCCCTCGACGACCTGCAGGCCCAGCGACGCGGCTTGCTGCAGATAAGCCGCCGCCTCAGCGACCGAATGAACGCTCGCGAGGGTGCGGCTGGACAACTGGACGATCCACTCATGGACACCCGCGGCGTCTGATGTGGCTGCAGAAACCTTGGCTGACGCGGTCGGCACCTGGGCAATGGGCCCGATGGTGCCAGGCACCGTGGTCGTGGGCCTCTTCGAGGCGATCATGATCGACGCGGCCGAACCTGCCCCGGTTGAAAGCGATGCAGAGTCGTCAGCAAGCGAGGCGAACCAGGCCGGGGTCACCGCGGACATCACGCGGATATCGGACAGACCCTGCTCGAATAGATTGGCCGGAGTAGCCGTCAAGAGTCGCCGATCCTCGAGCCGCTCCGCGGTGAGACCGGTTCGACGCCGAGTCATGCTGCGACCTACGGCGTGGTGCGGGCGGGATGCTCGTCGACGCCATGGCCAGAAGCGAGCGAAGGACGAGGTTCCTGCCATGAGCTTCACCTCCGGGAACGTCCGAAACTCAGTTGCCATGCCACACGGCCGGCGCTGCCTGGCAACGGTGGAAAAGGCCGGATTTTCTGCGATCAACCACCCCGTGTCAAACCCGAAGTCGGCCGCCCCGGTCGGTGTGCCGATTGTCACGCATGCCGGACGGCAGGTCCGCCCATGGCTACCGCGATTCGCTGCCCGCTTGAAACGTGTCGACATACACCAGATCGGCCACGGAGCCTTCGTTGGTCCAGAACCGGGCCCGGATGGCATAGAGCCGGTCCTTCTCCACAATGCAGGCAAACGGCTCGCGATATCGCACGCCGGGATTCAGCTGGTAGCACCCGTTGGCGAAGTCCTCGTTGGAAGCCAGCAGGTTGCGTTTGCGTAAGAGTGGCTTCGGATTACCGTCCCCGGCAGTCCAGTCAAACCAGGGAACGGACGGATCGGCTGCATCGGCAGAGGGCTGCCTGGCTGTGGTCGAACCGTGACCGAGCGGCTCGATCTCGACGATCGAAATCTCCAGCCCAAGGTTTTGATCGTTATTCCCGCGAGGGAATTTCGGCTTGATGGCGACCTTGCCGACGTTCCGCAGGAATATGTCGACGTTCAGCAGCACCTTGTCGGTGCGCAGCGGGTGGACGCTGGGTGAGACGTTCACCTCCATCGTGGGATCGTGAGTCCGTTCCACCGTGAAGTTGGTGTAGGTCCACCACGCCGCCACGATCAGCGCGATGCCACTCAAAACCTTGCCCACGAGGTCGGCCCACAGTCGGGCCAACTCGAGGCGATCCAAACGAGTGTTCTGTTCCATGCGATCGTCCCTGAATCTGCGGTCGTCCTGACGAGGCCGCGAAATCGTGGGCAGTGTAACCGCCGATCGCGATGCGGGTGTCAGCCGACGAGCACCGTCGGCCTCAACGCCGGGTTTGGCACAGCCTTCTGCAGCAGCGTAAAAACGCTGTTGGGAACGTCGCCTTGGCCAAACAAGAGGAACTCCGTGGCGAGCCACAGGGCGCTCCCGAGACTCCATCCGAACACGATGTCCAGGGGCGTGCCCGACGTACTCATCTCGGTCGCAATCTGCGCGATCGTATGAGACACGGATACGCCATCCCGGGCAACGATGATGAACCGGTCGCCTTCCTGCTTGGCCGAAATGATGGGGGCGTTATGGAACTCACTGGTGTCGCCGCAGTGCACCTCGAGAAACACCAGCGGCACGTTCGCAGGGATGCGGTGCTTGCGACGCACCTCGGCCTCCTTCTCGTCGAGGGTGCGGTGGCCAGGCCGATGAGGGACGAGGCCCCTGAAGCCACCATTGCTGCAGATGTCGGTCCAGAGCATCCTCGCCCCCTCCGTCCTCGAACCGAAGCTCTCGAAGCCGCAGTTCGCGGCTCCTCCAGACCCGCGACACGATCGAGATCGTCGTCACGAATGCGATGAAGAACGAGGCGATGATGATGCCGTCGGGCCGCTCCCACATGTTGGCGAGGGTCGTGTAAGTGCCCTGTCGATCGCCTTCCCCTTCACCGGTTCAAGCCGTAGTTCCTCCGCCGGGATGAGCGTGTCGGTGCCGGTGACGAGCGAGGAGCCAAGCAGAAGCACCGACATGATGAGGGCGGCGGTCACGAGGAGCATCCGTGTGTGCCGAATTCGACCGGCGACGTCGGCGGGATCGTCCGTGGTGCCACGGACCAGGTGGATGTGGAGAACCCCCGTTTCGAACCCGCTCATGCCGAGCGCCAGCTTCGGGACAATGAGGCAGGCGATGGCTATCGCGACCCATGGGCCCGTGCCGGAGATCGGGGCGTGCTCGAGGTGTTATCGGCCCGCCGAGATTTCGACCTCTCGAAGCTTGGGGATGATCTGCTCAGCCAGTTCCTTCTTTCCGCGTGGCATTGGTTGCCTCCCTTGGTTTGCTCCACTCCCAGATTCTCTCTCTGGAAGTGGTGCTGTTTAAGGGGGGCAGGTCAGCGCCGCTTTCGGGCTCACCGGCCAGCCATCAGCCCGCCGTCGAAATCCGTGAAATCCCCGGGGACGGCGCATCTTTGACAGTGGACGGGGCCGGAATCGAACCGGCGACACACGGATTTTCAGTCCGTTGCTCTACCAACTGAGCTACCCGTCCGGGTTTCTGTCCCCATTTCGTAGGCCGTCAAACGCGGTCTGTCAACGCGTGGGACTGCCGGCCGGGCGGAACGCGACCACGGGCGTGCCCGCGGGAGTGCCGGTCAACGGCCCGCTCGTCCCAGGGCCGCGAGGGTCTGCATGACCATCATGATGCCAAACACGGCCCAACCGAGGACCTTGAGCACACCCCTGCCAGCCAGACCGCCAGCCGTCTCGCCCCCCGCCCCAGGATCAATGCCGAAAAACGTTCGCATGAGCGCGGTGAACAGCAGGGCCGTCACGGCAGCCACCACAAGGCTTCGACCCATAAACACGGTCCACCTCCAGGCCGCCGACAGCGGCTGGCGCACAAGTGGCCACGGAGGCGGCACCGCTCCCGATCCTTTCACCCGTTCGGTCTCTTCCGCCGCCGACCACGGTGCCAGCGTCGACTGGTTGTCGGCATGCGAAAGGTCCTGCCATGGGCTCGAACCGGAGGGCAGCGGTGGCGGTGTCCGCCGGAAAGAAAGATCCTCCGAAGCGGCCGGCCCGCCCGCCCGCGGTGTTTTGGCCGGCGTGCCGCGCGGCATCGGCAGCGGCGTTGCGGGGGTCCATGCCCGCAGCCGCTCGACCACGGCCTCCGCCGACGCGGGTCGCTCCCCCGCATTCTTTTGCATCATCGACTCGACCACCCTGCAAAATCCTTCGCTCACTCCCGGCTCCAACTGTCGGATCGGCCGCGGCTGCTCCCGCAGGTGCCGCTGCGCCTTTTCCTGGCGGGTGCCGCCAGGGAAGGGAACTTCTCCCGTGAGAATGAAATAGAGCGTGCAGCCCAGCGCATAGATGTCGGCCGAAGGACCGACGGTGTCGGGAGTACGGATCTGTTCGGGCGCCATGTAGTCCATCGTGCCCACCACACGGCCCAGCCTCGCCGACTCTCCCTCGATCTCAGATCCGGCAAGGCCGAGGTCGAGCAACTTGACGTGACCATCGGGTGTTACCAAGAGATTGGCCGGTTTCACGTCGCGGTGGACGAGCCCTTGGGCGTGCGCGTAGGCCAGACCGACCGCCGCCTGCGAAATCACCGACGCCGATCTGATCTCGTCAAGCTTGCCATGCTTGCGCACCTGCCGGCGGAGGTCGAGGCCGGGCACCAGTTCGGTCACGAGGTAATAGACTTTCCCATCGTGGCCGGCATCGAGTGCCCGTACGAGATTGTCGTGGTCGAGCCGGGCGAGCATGCGAATTTCGCGTTGGAACGCCGCCTCCGATTCGCTCGTCGATTTGGCTCGCGGCAGCACCTTGATCGCAACGGTTCGCCCCATCATGACATGCTGGGCTCGGAAGACCTGCCCCATGCCGCCGCGGCCGAGTTCATCGAGAATGCGATACTGACCCAGCGTCAGTTTCCGCCGCCCCGCCAACAATTGGTCGGCCTGAAAACGGGTGAGCGACTCCCGGGCCACCAGGCACTCTGCCACCGCGACATCCCAACGGACCGCTTCGGCACGAGCCGCAGCCCCCAGGGTCTTCCCCACGTGTTCTTCGCAGGCCGCGATCTGACTGGCGTCCAACAGCCCACTCGCCATGGCCGTTTCACGAAATCGCGGCACCGGCCGCGGTTGCCCGCCGGCAGGGAGGGACGAAGGGTGATTGGTGGGCAGCGACATCAGAACACCGCAGCGAAGCAAGGCGGCCGTCACTCGTCTGGAGCGGGTGGCCCACGACCGAGAATCTATGCCTTCAGACAGGAGTCTACACCGAGCCGAAGCCAGCCATCACGACGGGGGGGCTGAATCACTTCCGAGTCACCAGGCCGCGGAAGCGGGCGTGCCAAACCTGAGGCCAGGCCGCTTCGAGCACGACGGCCTGCTGCGTTCCTGGGTGGACAAAAGCCAGGCGGCGGGCATGCAACGCGATCGCCGCTCCCAAACCCGGCGTTGCCGGAAAGGGGAGCCGGGAACCGTAGACCCTGTCCCCCACGATCGGGCAACCCCTACCCGACAGCTGAGCCCGCAGCTGGTGTCGCCGACCTGTGGACGGCACCAACTCAACCAACGACACCTCTCCCAGGCGTTTCACAACCCGGGCCCGAACGTGGCAATCGCCTCCCGAAACGTCGTCGTTTTCGCCGTTATCGTCGCAGTTATCGTCGCCGTCACAGGGCTCCCGTCTCAGCCCGCGGCCCGGAGCCGCACCGGCTGGCCGCAGCCGCGACCGACGTTCCTCCCCGCGGCGTTCGATCCGGTCGTGCCAGTCGATCCACTGACCGAGCGGCGCTGGAAACCGCCCCTCGACCACAGCTTCGTAGCTTTTCTCCACCAATCGCTCCCGAAACTGCCGCGAGAGTTCGGCCGCAGCCGATCGGGTCTTGGCCATCACGAGCACGCCCGACACCGGAGCATCAAGCCTGCTCACCACGCCCAGAAATCCGCCGGCAGGAAGCGTATGCTGCAAAACTGTGAACATGCTGGGCACGCCCCGCGCGGCATTGGCTGTGGCGAGACCGGCAGGCTTGACCACCGCGATCAGGTGGTCATCCTCAACGATGCACTGCGGATGAAAGAGGCTTGCGTCCATGGCTCCAGCGTCGCGTCGGCAGATCGTGCTTGCAAGCAGCTCCCCGCGGCGTCGGGATCTGGCCATGGCCGAGGGCTGGAATGTGCGGGTTGTGCCGCCGCCGGAAGCCAGCGAAGCCACGGCCGCCCCGCAGGGGATAGACGAATCGCTGGAGGCCTACGTGCTCAGGCTGGCCCGCATAAAGGGCCTGGCTGTGGCCGATACCGGAGTTCAGGGCACGATCCTGGCCTGTGACACGCTCAGCGAAGTGGACGGGCATGCCTTGGGCAAGCCCTCTGATCGCGAGGACGCCCGGCGGATGCTCATGCGGCTGTCAGGCCGCATACACCGCGTTCTGACCGGAGTCTGGCTCTTGTCCCAGCCCGGCGACAACGGGCCTGCGTGGGCCGCTGAGGCCGTGGAAGAGAGCCTGTTGGAGATGGGGCCGCTCGAGGAACCGCTGTTGGAGTGGTATCTCGACAGCGGAATGTGGCTTGGAAAAGCCGGAGCCTGCGGTTTCCAAGACGAACGCCTGCCGCTGCGGTTGGTTGCAGGCAGCGGATCCAACGTGGTCGGCCTGCCGCTCGAGCGCGTCCGGGCAATGCTGGACGTTCTTGACCGGCATGCAAAAGGGCAGCGGGCATAAAGACGATCGGACGGCAAGCAAAAGCGAAACGCCCCCGCACAAGAAGCCCTGGTCTGTCAGAAGCGCTGGCCTGTCGTTCCGGTTCCGGAGGGATCGCTTGCCAACAAAAAAACCGACCCGCGTGGAGAGTTTTGCTCTCACACACGGGTCGGTCGAAGAAAATCCGGCGATACCTACTCTCGCACTTTTGGCACTACCATCGGCTCTGAAAGCTTAACTACCGTGTTCGGGATGGGAACGGGTGTGACCTTTCAGATATGTTCACCGGAAAATACTGTGTTGCCGCCTTCGCGGCAAAATACGGTTCTGCTGCTTTCGCAACAGAATGTCGTGGTAATTGGCATGCTCCGCCCGCCCTCAAGGGCAGGATCGGAAGCACTCGATACGAGTGGTCAAGCATTCGTCCGTTAGTACCGGTTAGCTAAGTACATTGCTGCACGTACACATCCGGCCTATCAACCTGGTCGTCTTCCAGGGGACTTTCGG
>JBIIMX010000364.1:0-3929 GCA_044337765.1 Pirellulales bacterium
CAGCGGCTCGCACCGCACGGTGATGCGGCGGTGCCGGGGCGAGGGCAATGGCGAGGACGGCATGTTCGTCTGTTGGCGGGTGAAGCATGGCACGTTCGAGGAGAACGTCTTCGCGGGCAACGCCCGCAACGGAATCTCCATCGGCCACAAGGACACCGACAACCTCCTGCGGAGGAATACGATCCGCGGCAACGCCAGCGACGGCATCCTCTTCCGTGACGAGCTTCCCGGCATGGCGGCCGATCGCAACCGGGTCGAGGGCAACACCATCGAAGACAACGGCGGACCAGACCGGGCAGCCGCCGGCATCCGTATCCGGGGCGTGACCGCCGACAACGAGTTCGTCGACAACGTGATCCGCGACACGCGGCCGAAGGCCGACCGCGGCCAGACGACCGGCCTCGTGATCGAGCCGACCGCGGGCCGCAACACCGTCGAACGCAACAGGATCGAGGCCGCCGAGCCGATCCGTGACGAGCGGCAGTGATCGCCTCGGCGTTCAGTGAGGGCTCGGGCGAGACTCGGTCGCGCCCATCGCTGGCACGAAACCATCATGCGGTGGCCCATTTCAGGTAGTGAGGCCGTAGCTCAACCGGATACAGTACCGGCGTTGCCTCCCGCATCTCCGCCGCATCTCCGAAGGGCCATTCATGCCGAGCACTGCCGTAAGCTTCAGGCTCATGATCGTCGCCGTGACCATTGCGTGGCTCGGCGTTGCCGCACCCGCTAGCGCCGTCGAGGCGGAGGTCCGCCCGCACGCGGGCCGGCCGACGCTCTTCGTCGACGGCACGCCGACCACGCTCGCCGCCTACAGCCCCGCGGCCTTCGGGAATGGGAGCGTGTTCCGTGCCGAGCTGACTCATTGGCTCCCCCAGCCGCTCAATGCCTATTTTATTTGCCTGGGCGGGGCGAAGCAGCCGGCCGACGAGCCGCCCGACTTCTGGGCGACGCCGTTCTGGCGCGGCGACACGATCACGTCCAAGACGCTCGCCGAGTTTCGGGTAGACCCGGATATGCAGGTCGAGGCGATCACGGCGGGCAATGCGAAAGCGTTCTTCATCGTGCGGTTTTCGGCGCGAGAGCCGGAATCCTGGCGGCGTCTGCATCCCGAGCACAGCGTGGTCACCGACGCCGGTGAAACACTGCCGCATGCCTCGCTCGCCTCTGACCTGTTCTGGGACGACTGTGCCCGGCAGGTCGCGGCCGCGATCGAATATTCCGAGGGCCGGCCGTGGGCCGATCGGATCGTCGGGTATGCCAACTTCCTCCGGCTCGAGGGCACCCACGAGCCAATGCTCCACTATGCGCTCTTTGACCATAGCCCGGTAATGACCGCGCGGTGGCGGAAGCATCTCCGCGACACCCATGGCACGGTCGAAAAACTCCGGGCCGCCCACGGCGACGATTCGCTGACGTTTGAGTCTGCCGCCGTGCCGACCGACAAGCTCCGCGGCAATGCCGTCGACCTTGCGAACCTCGACTACTTTCTCGCCGGGGCCGACAACGGGCCCCTCCGCGATTATCTCCTCCTGCAGCGGGATCTTTTCCATGGGGGGTTCCGCAAGATCGCGGCCTCGGCTCAGGCCACGCTCGACAGGCTCGGCAAGAAGCGGGTGATCGTCCACGACAGCCACAAGTCGGTGATGCTCGGCTGGGACAACATCGGCTTTTTCGACGCCAAGACCCCTTGGCCGCATGCCTACCCGGAGCTGATGGCGGGATCTGGCAACATGAGCATCGCGAGCCTCTTCGACGGCCCGGGCATCGGCGGGCTGATCACGCCGCACGACTACCAGGCCCGCGGCGTCGGCGGCGTGTTCGAGCCGGAGGGCGTCGCCGACTCGGCGGTGCTGCGTGGCAAGCTCATGCTCTGCGAGATGGACACGCGGAGCTGGGCGGGCACCGACCCGATCGCCCCGGCCCGCGATGCGAAGGAATTCGCGGCGATCACCTGGCGGAACATCGCCACCTCGCTCACCCGCGGCATCACGCCCTATTGGATGGATGTGCACCAGGACTGGTTCGCGCCGGAATCGCTGCAGCCGATCATCCGGCGGCAGGCGGAGGTGCTGAAAGCTTCGGTCAACTGGCCGCACGAGACGGTGCCGGGGATCGCGATGATCCTCGATGACGAGGCGGTGCTCGAGACCAACGGCGACGGCCGGTTTTTGAACGAGGCCGTGCTCTGGGAATGGAAGACGGGGCTCGTCCGCGCGGGGGTGCCGGTGCGGAAGTATCTCGTCGACGATCTCTCGCTCGGGAATTTTCCGGCCCACAAGGTCTTTTACTTTCCGAATCTGTTTCGTGTCGACGACAAACGATTGAAACTCTTTCAGGAAAAGGTGTTTCGCGACGGCAACGTGGTGGTCTGGGGGCCGGGCTCCGGGATCAGCGATGGCTCGCGGATCGGCGCGGAGTCGGCCACGCGGCTGACGGGATTCTCATTCGAGATGCTGCCGGTGAACTACCCGCGGCGGACGCTGCTCTCGA
This sequence comes from Pirellulales bacterium, assembly GCA_044337765.1. Taxonomy (GTDB): domain Bacteria; phylum Planctomycetota; class Planctomycetia; order Pirellulales; family UBA1268; genus CAMCQY01. The sequence continues at coordinate 2,491 of JBIIMX010000364.1, forward strand.
ACACGTCCCACCCGCTCACGAAGGGTCTGAGCCCTGCCACGCTCTTGGGTGGCCCGCTCGCCTACGGTCCGGTGCTTTTCCCAACCGACGGCACGCCGCTGGGCATGGCGTGGACGAAGCTCGGCAGAAACCTCACGGGCCTGGCGGTCAAGGAGATGCCGGCGGCCGATGGCACGAAGTGGACGAGCGTGTTCACGACCTCGCCGGGGCTGCCGGCCGCCTTTTGGCGGAACTGTGCCCGCCATTCGGGCACGCATATCTGGTGCGATGAGGACGAGCAGGTGATGGCCGACTCGAGCCTCGTGGCGCTGCACTCGGTGGTGGGCGGCCCGAAGACGTTGCATCTACCGTCGGCATCAACCGTGACCGACGTGATCACGGGCGAGACGGTGGCGGAGTCGGCCCGCGAGATCCGGTTCGACCTGGTCGGGCCCGACACCCGCGTCTTCCGCATCACTCCCAGCCGATGAGGGAAATCCGGGACGGGAGCGGATTACCCGAGCGAATGACCCGTTGATGATGGCACGCGTCATCCCACTCGCTTCCGCGAGGGGCTTCCGGGGAGTGAACCGCAGGCGTCGGCGTATCGCCCCGCCAAAAGCCCCCGGCGGAAGCCGGTGGGATGACGCGATCCATCACCCACGACGTCGATGCACCGCCACGCCAAAAGACAAAAACCGTGCCTGGCACCGCATGTGGCGAATTTGGCGCGTTGACATGGCGTCGCGTGACTGGTCCGCTGCGACTTCCCTCCATCCACACGAATACCATGCCATGTCGCGACATGCCCGTTTGATCCCGGTGATGTTGTTGCTTGCTGGTCTCCAGTTGCCGGCGGCCGTTTCCGCCGCGGAGCCGACCGCACCCCGCACGCTTGCTGCCGAGCATGGCGTCGTCTGCCGCCTGCCGGGCGAGCGGTTTGGATATTTCGGCTGGCCCACCGTGGCCCGCACCGACGACGGCCGGCTTCTCGTGGTGAGCTCTGGGCTGCGGGCGGAGCATGTCTGCCCGTTCGGAAAAACCGTGCTCCACGAGAGCACCGACGACGGCCGCACCTGGTCGGAGTCGCGGGTGATCCAGGATGCGCCGATAGACGACCGCGATGCGGGAATCGTGAACCTCGGCGGTAAGTCGTTGCTCGTATCGTGGTTTCGCAGCGACACGCGAACCTACCTCAATGACAAATGGATTGCCGAAAAGGAACGGGCGACGTGGCCAGAGGTGTTCAAGGACTGGACCGACGAACAGGTCGCCGCGCTCATCGGCTCCTGGGTGATGCGGTCGGATGATGGCGGCAAGACGTGGGGCAAGCCCTCGCGCGTGCCGGTCTCCACGCCGCACGGCCCGATCCGGCTCCGCGGCGGCGCCCTGCTCTATCTCGGCAAGCCTTTTGGAACATGGGCCGACATGGGCACGGGCCAGATCGCCGCCGCCCGCTC
>JBIIMX010000366.1:0-3914 GCA_044337765.1 Pirellulales bacterium
AGCCGCCGCCGCCGACCACTGCGGGCTCGTTTTTGCCGCCGGCAACAGCGTGCGTTTGACCTCCACCAAGACCAAGGCCGGCACCTGGCGGGTGAACGAGTTCTTCGAGACGTCGCCCGACACCATCACGATCGCGGTGCCATCGGTGTTTGCCGCGCCGGCAAAAGCGGCCCTCACCTTCACACTCCGCGACCCGGCCACCGGCACGACGGCTGGGACCTTCTCGATCCCCTCGCCGCCCTTCGACGCCCGCGCACAGCACTACGTGCTCGCCGGAGCCGACCTTCGCAATTTTGTCGGCGACACTTCCCGCCCCGCGACCGACAAGACGCTGCGGGGGGCAATCAAGCCGTATCTCGACAGCCTAGGCACCGGCACAACGGCCGACGGCGTGCCGGTTGTGAATCGTGATCTCACGCTCACGGCAGCTCTGGTGACCGACCAGAAGACGATCCCGATCGCGGGCACGATCAGCGTCACGGTCCGCGAAAGCAATCAGGCCAGCGAACCGGCCGAGACCATTCCGGCAAGTTGAAAACTCGCCGCCACGCCGCCCTCTCCCCGTGGCCACGAGTTTTCAACTTGTGGAATCCGCCTCTCCCCGTGGCCACGAGTTTTCAACTTGTGGAATCCGCCTCTCCCCGTGGCCACGAGTTTTTAACTTGTGGAATCCGCTCCAAGGAGTGCCGTGACCCTGTCCCGAAACCGGTCGACCGCCAACGTGTCGCCCACCCACGCCCGGCCCACCGCCCCCGCTGCGGCCAATGCCGCGTCAGACGCCGTTGCAAACTCCCCGATCGCCGCGACCGCCGACGCCCAGGCATCATCGCCAAGCAGCCAGCCACAGGCCAATCGTCCCTCACGCGCCGGCATCTCATACGCCAGATCGTGGCCCGGCGAAAGAATCACCGGCAGGCCGTAGGCCAAAGCCTCCGCCGCCGCGTAGCCAAAGTTTTCCTGGTACGAGAGCGAGATGAATCCGTCGCTGGCGAGCTGCGCGACCGCGAGATCCGCCCCTGCCAACGGCCCCACGACGTGGACGCGATCCCGGCAGCCTGGCGGGATGGCCGCGAGCACATCCGCCCGCACGAGATCGCCATCCATGCCGACGATCGCCAGATGGCAATCGACCCGCCCCACGGAAGATGTGGCCTCGCAAAACGCCTGCACCGTCGTGACGGGCCGCTTCACTGCATGCAGCCGGCCCACGAACAGCAAGAGCCTCGCCTGCTCGGGAATGCCATGCTGCCGGCGAAACGCGGCGCGTGCCGGTGCGTTGTCACCGATGTTGGGCAGGCTGACCGGCCAATGCACCACGACACCTCGCTCGGCCGGAATCCAAGGCAGCGACTTTTCCAGGCTTCGCTGCGACGACACCACGATCCGATCGGCATGGGCGAGGTAGGACCGCCCCCACGCCTCGAGCCAGAGCCGCTTGAGGAGACCGCGGTGCGAAAGCCCCCACGGATCGAGGCAGCCATGTGGCACCGCCCAATACCGCCGACCGTGTCGCCTTGTCCACGCTCGAGCCCATGCCGCGTGCCCGCGAAATAACGAGTGCACGACGAGCAGGTCTGCATCTGCTACGGCGGCATCGGCCTGACGGGCGACCGCCGCCGACATCACGCGGCAGTCGCGGGCGAGCCAGCCCGTGCCGCAGCCGAGGCGGCGCACAGCCACGCCCTCCTCAACGCTTACACGTTCGCCGCGTCCGTCGTCGAAGGAAAGAATCGGTGCGGAAAGCGCCTTCGAAAAATCCTGCACCGATCGGTGGAGGCCGCCAAAGGCAGGATCGTGGGTCAGGCAGACATTGCAGACTCGCATCGACGCCTCCTACCCGCACCCGACCGTGTGTGCCCTTGAACGACGACCGCGGTCAGCCCCGCCGTCCGGCCGCGTCATTTCCATCGGCAAGAAACACACGGGCCACGAGGCCGGCCACAGCAGCACCGGCAAGCGGTCCGGCGGCGTACATCCAGAAGGTGGAGAAGTCGAGCATCGACACGGCAGAAGCGAGGGCGCGGGCCGGATTCATTGCGGCCCCGGTGAACGGCATGCCAGCCAAGGCCGCCGCCACGACCGCCAGGCTGATGGGCAGCGGCGCCGCAGCACCAAGCTTGCCGCCGAACACACAGCCAAGAAATACGGCCGACCAGACCATCGCCAGAATTGCCTCGACGACCACCGTCTTCACGGCGTCTGTCTTCGTGAAACTGCCCACCGGCATGCCCATTGCCGTACCTTCGCCCGCGAGCAGCCACATCACGAGCAGGCCGGCCAGGCACGCGCCCCCAAGCTGCCCCGCGACACATGCCAACACCCGCACGATGCTGCCACGGCCGGTCGCAAAGATCGCCAGCGTGATGGCCGGATTGAGGTGGACTGGACCGATGGCCCCGCAGGCGTGCATCCCCGCCAGCACACCGAGCCCGTAGGCCATCGCCGCGACCAGGCGGCCCGAGTCGCCCTGGGCCACGCCCGCCATCGCGAGGATGGCGATCGTACAAAGCGTGAAGGTGCCGAAGAACTCGGCGGCGAAGCGTTTGAGATGATCCATACGTGCAGGTGTCCGAATGCCGGCGGAATTGTCGTTCAGGCCGACGACGACAGTCAAGCTGCCCTCGCCATACGACTGCCGCCTACGCCGGTGTGGCAGCAGGCCGCGTCAGCTCGTCAACCCATCTCCTCAGCGGCTGCGCGATCATCCGAAGAAGCACTGCGGCGGCCAGGGTGATCACCACGAGCAGGACGATATTGAGTGGGAATGGGATGGCGGCAAGACCGGCGAAGGTTCCGATCAGCGTCTGGTGAATGACATAGATTTCCAGCGTGAGGCCCGCAACACCATCGATGACCCAAGCAAGCCAAGGCGTGCGTTTGCACCACTGGATGACGAGCGGATTACCCAGCACTCCGATGGCGAGATACGACACGCCACCAGCAAGCACGAAGAGCACCGGATAAAATCCCGCCCCCTTACCCTCGACGATCATGGCGTATTTCAGCGCAAAGTACGCGATGCAAAGCACCGCCGCCAGCACCGCCGCCAGTATTCCGCCCGCACCGTCCGCACCGCCGGGGCGACGATACCCTGGCCGCGTGCCAGCGATGATCATGCCGCCGAGGAATAATGCAGTATCGAAGAAGTGGTAGGCAAGCGTCGGCGCGCTCCCCAGATTCAGATGCCGCTGGGATGCGAACACAGGCGACTGCTGCGTGCAGCCCCAGAGAAAGAGAACGAACGCCCCTGCGAAACCGGCGTAGAGGATCGACAGGGACCGCGGCAAGGCAACGACATATCCAATCACATAGATTGCGATGATGTTACTGACATAGGTGAAGGGTGTAGGCCACACCAGCAGCCGGAAGGCTTCGTCGAGCGTCCACGGTGGAACGCCGTTCACGGTCCGGTAGGCATGACCTGCAACGACACCGGTAAACAGCAACACTGTGACAATCACGGCCGGATAAATCCGGGCCAGCCGCCTGGCAAGAAACGACCCAAAAGGCTGCCAACTTGAGAGCAGGCTCGAACCGACCCCGAAACCCGACAGCATGTAAAAGAGACTGTTGCCCAGCAGCCCATCACAGGCAAAGAACGATCGGGGCCAGAACTGTTCCAGATGCGAGTTGACGATCAGCCCGCAGGCGACGCAGAGGATCAACGACGTGTCGAGCCGTTCAGGTTGACCACCGGCGACATTTTTAGGCCCGTCGAGCGGGTTGCGGTGAGGCTCCGGAATGCCGACGACTGCGTTCATTCCTGCAATGTAGCACGCATTCCCGGCAGTACCGCCTGCCGTATTCCAGAGTCTGAAATCATGGCGGTTCAATCATCGGGCCAGTCCGTGAACTTTTTTGTCTCATCCGCAGAACTGCCGCTGGAACCGTCCACTTGCCCTTGTGTCGCTGGG
>JBIIMX010000367.1:0-3898 GCA_044337765.1 Pirellulales bacterium
GTCGCCGCGATCGGATACGAGGATCCGTCCCTGCGCATCGACCACCACGTGCCGGGGGTCGTCGAGCCCAGCAGTGATCAGCGGCTCGGCCTGCCCAGCGAGCGTCGCAAACCGCACGAGCTTGTGCCCTGAGAGCGCGAGCAGCCGTCCCTCGACGTCGAAGCAGAGCCCGCGGGGATTGTCGAGCGGGATGCGCGAGGCGATTTTGCCTGCGGCGGCATCGACGACGAGCAGTTCATTTTGCCGCACGAGCGACGCGATGATCTTCCCGTCGCGAGCCGCAATACCGCCGAGCAGCCACGTTTTGTCACCCCCGTCGAAGCCCGCGAGCTTCGGTGGCGACGAGCCTGGCTTACGGTCCTTTCCGCGTTCATCCTCCGTGCCGAATTTCTCCTTGAGCACGGACTTGTCGGCGAGGGCCTTTGTTTTCGCCGTGAGCCGAAACTCTCCCTCCCAGATGCTGCCGACGTAGCAGAGATGGTCGGCCACGGCCTGGGGGCCAGAATCGACGGCGAGCGTCGGGGCGCCGGTCCAGATGCCGCCCACCCAATGCTGGCCGCCAATCTTCGTGCCATCCTCGCGGATCCACTGCAGGCCGTGTCCACCTTCGGCCACCGATGCGCCCATGAAGATGAGCGGCTGGCCGTCGGCCGTCCGCGAGCCGGGCACCGCCACGATGCTCGTCGGCGGCGTGTGCGTCGTCAGCCAGCAGCCGGTGTTGTCGGCAGTCGGCCAAGCCGGCTTTCCGGCTGAATAGACGCTGAACTCGTAGCGAAGTTCGAGCGGTTTTCGCCACAGGCCGCGGACCTTGTACTCGCCGGGGGCGACCGGCCGCGTCGGGATGGAAAAGAGCCCGTGGTGGGCAGCATCGGGATCGCGCAGCAGGTCGTCGCTGCCGTCCCACCAGGCCGTGTTCTCGCCGGCAGGAAAGGGCGTTTCACTGACGAGGTTGCGGATCCGGTTGCCGTTCTTGTCTTCGATCACGAGCGTGACGACACCCGGCTCGGGCAGCCTGAACTTCACCGGTATCGGCGGCGGCTCCGCGACCGTTTTCGGCAAGACGAGGCTCGCGATCGCGACGTCGTCGGCCATCGCCGAGAACGCCATCACCTCGCCCAGCCAAGCACGACGGCCTTCCTTGATCTTGCCCGCGATGTGCGGATGCTGCTGACCCTGCAGGGCTTTCGTGATCCGCAGGCGGATGGCCCGCGTCGTGACCGGCTTTTCGAAGGGGAGAAACGCCGGCGCGAGGACGAATGGGTAGAGCGACTGCAGCTCGCTTCGGGCCGCCACCTTCCGCCAGCTGTTCTCTGCCGCCTCGCGGACGATCTCGCTGGCGTTGCCCGTGAACGCATCGACCTCGACACCCGAAAAACCTGTCCAGAGCAGACCGAGGCCGGAGAGCGTGACGGGCCTGGGCCAGGTGAGCGTGATCAGTTCGGGACGCTCTGGGGATACCGCGACCGCGGCGCCGTCCTCGCCGTTGTCCCAGGCCCCCCATTGGTCATACCGCTCGTTGACGAGCTTCGCGCTCTTGTCGTCGCGGCCTGCGGTCTGGGCGACCGCCTGCGGGGCGACGTTGGCGAACCGTTTCGGCACCACGAGCACGCCGCCGAGCTGCCCCGACATCTCGCGATCGCCCGGGCTCGGTTCGTGGCTGAACCGCAGGGCCCGCGTCTTCGTGCCTGCAGGCACGACCCACGACGCATAGCATCCCTCGCCGACCGCCGTGCGGCCATCTCCGCCAACACCCGGTCGGCCAGCCTCTGCGTCGGCGATCCGCTCCGCAGGAATCCACTGCGAGTCGTCGGCCAGATTGCCGGGATACGGGGCGTCGGGCTTGAGCACGCTGAGCCGGCCACCGCCGGCAACGAGCACGCTGCCCACCGGAATGCTCTCGGTGAATCCGATCCGGAGATGCCTCGGGCCCGTGGCCCGGCCGAGGCCGAAGCGAATGCCAGAGTGGGTGCCGGGGTTTCTGCCGGCAGTCCAGACAACCGCGGCCGGCCCTTCTTTGGCCTGTTCGGCCGAGACGGGAGCCTCCTTGCCGTCGACCCACTGCGCGAAGGCGGCAGTGTCGAGCAGTTTTGCGTCGACAGGACCTTCGGGTGCGGTGGCTTTCGGCGCGGCATTGGCAGCAATCGCGGCCGAGAAAAAAACCAACAGCGTCAGGAGCGGTGTACGGAGCGAACGGCAGGACGGCATGAGGATCCCTTACGCGACGAGAGCGGCGTGCTGAGAGTACTTAGCCTTTCCGTGGCCGATCACGCGGGCAGCAGGTACGAGCGAGGGCGGGAAAAGATGCTTCTTGATGGCTGCACCCCCGAAAAACTTACCCCTGGGCAGGCAAAGCGCTGCGTCCCCTTTCTCATCCACCAGCCTCGCCACCCTCGCTATTTCCCAGCCCCACCGCCACTGACCAAATCGAGGTCGATCGTGTTGCGGCCTTGGCCGACCTCCTTTTGCAGGGTCGAATGCTCGTTGTAGATCTTGGGCACACGCTCTTTGCCGACGGTGTAGTCCTGCCTCATGTGGGCCGTCGTCACCCGCACCGTGTGCATGCCGCGCTCCGCCCCTTTCTGCTTGAAGGTGTAGACAAGTTCATAGACACCTTCCGCGTTGGTCTCCCCCGTCGATGGCCGGCCGGTTGTCGGCAGAAACATGACCTGGGCCTCCGACAAGGGAACGCCGTCGAGCGTCACACGACCGGTCACGGGCGACACGTTTTGGTAGCCGGGGCGACAGCCAACGCTTCCGACCGCCGCGATCGCAACGAGGCACACGCAGCGGATCGTCGCGACCGCCGCTCGACGGGCCCGAAACGGCCTCAGCGGGAAAGAACCCTCCGCCACTCCGCCGGGCAGTGCCAGTATCGGGTTGGACGTGCCCGCACGGCGAAACATCATCAGTAGTCCCCCAAGATAACTTGTCCGTCGTTGCGATCGACCAGCCGCTCATAGACGCTGTCGATTTGGATTGAGGTGGGATGCCCGTCGGGCTTCGTGTCGATCGTTTCCTGGATGAAGCGCACCGATCCGTCCAGGAAAAGCATCTGAGCCCCACCGGGGTGATAGCTCGAAACAGCCTGTCGGCAGTTGCCGCCGGGCTCGTTTATCACGAATTGCGCCGTTCCAAGGGTGTCGTAGGAGACGTCCTGGTGATGGTTCGTAGCTGCCGAGCCCGGCCACGACGCGGCGTAGCACAGCTGGTTTCCAAGCTTGTGCACGCGTTCGCTGATCGCGAGCGTTTTGCTCGTTCCATCCGTGATGTCCTTGAGACGGCGACTTGTATCGATGGCAATCGCGCCTTCGCCCTCCTGGTCCGTCCGGGTGCCGAACTGCTTCAAGGTCACCGACTTCGTGAGGCCCATGGCGACGTAGTTGGTCATCCCGTGATCCGCGTTTGCAGAGCTGAATGTCCAGTTATGCCGGACGATCCGCATGCCGGTCATGTCGGAAGGACAGGCGAATCCGGGGATGTAGAGTCGCACCTTGTCGGCCACACGATCGAGCTCGATCCCCTCGGAGATCCGCAGGTTCGCGTAGACTTCGCTCTGCTCCATGTAGGGCAGAATCATGGCCCCCCACCCCCACCCCGGCACTTTCGTGTTCGCCGCATTCGTCACCCATGAAACCGTGTAGCCGACCGGCGGCAGCTTCACGGCGGCGGGAAACACCCTGCGGGCGTCGTGGTGGTTGTTGAGGGCCACGCCGATCTGCTTGAGATTGTTCTGACAAATCGCCGTCCGCGCCGACTCCCGGGCCGTCTGCACTGCCGGCAGCAGGAGGCCGACGAGGATGCCGATGATGGCGATCACCACGAGCAGTTCCACGAGGGTAAACCCTCGACGAGTACCGCGATCTTCTTCCCTGAATCCCGCGCTGTGGCTCCCCATGAC
>JBIIMX010000368.1:0-3897 GCA_044337765.1 Pirellulales bacterium
GCAGGAAGACTGGCAAGAAGAAATCCCGCACCGCGAGGTGAGCCAGACGCTTCGTTCAGCCGACGCGTTGCATCACGACGGCGGCGTTGTGCCCGCCGAAAGCGAAGGATTGCGTGATGGCCGTCGCGATCCGGCAGGGACCGGCCTCGCGGGCAAACCGCAGGTCGCGGATCGGGTGTTCGAGGTTGCGGCACGCGTGGGTTGTCTGGTGGGCGAGCGACAACGCGGTGACCGCCGCCTCGATGCCACCGCTGGCGCCGATGCAATGGCCGGTCAGCGACTTCGTGGCCGCGACGAGCGGAGTCGTTCCAAAGAGCCGCTCGATGACCGACGACTCGATCTCGTCGTTGACCGCCGTGCCGGTGCCATGCGCGTTGACGTAGTCGACGTCGCCCGGCACGCAACCGGCGTCCCGCACGGCGGCGGCGACCATCTCGGTGATCCGCGCCCCGGAAGGGTCCATCGACATGATGCTGTAGCCGTCGAAATTTTCGGCATAGCCGACGATCTCGGCATAGGCCCGCGCTCCGCGGCGGCGGGCGGCTTCGGCCTCCTCGCAGACCAGCACCGCGGCACCGCCCTCGGCGAACAGAAAGCCGGTCCGGTCACGATCGAAGGGTCGGTTGGCACGCTCGGCGTCGGCGTTCTCAGCCGCCAGGGTGCGGGCGATGTCGAAGCCGCGGAAGATACCGCCGTAGGGGTCGCCCAGATATTCGGCTCCGCCGCAGATCGCCATGTCGACCGAGCCGGCCGCGATGGCCCGAAAAGCGTGCCCCACCGCCACGGTGCCTGCGGCGCAGGCCTGGGAAAAGGTCAGGTTCGGCCCGCACAACGACCAGCGGATGCCGAGCAGGGCCGACACCGCGTTCGGCATCATGGACGGGACGGCGTAGGGATTGAAACGGGGTGGCATCGGGGGCAACAGTGCCGGATCGGCGATGACGCCGGCCAGCGGGCTCATCACGTGGTTGGCGAGGTTTCCGACGAAAGACGTGATGCCGCCCACGCCCGTGCCCATGAAGACGCCGCAGCGGTCGGGGTCTTGTCCCTCGAGTCGAAAGGTGTTTTTCTTGGCGTCGGCCGTCGCGGTGCCGATGCCGGCATCGCGGATCGCCTCCGACGAGGCAGCGATCGTGAGCATGCCGCTGGCATCGAGCTGCATCTGCTCGATTCTGCCAATCCCAGCCGCCGGCCAATCGATGGGGGGGAGTGGCGCCCAGATCGTCGATGTGGTCTCTGCGTAGCGTCGCCATGCTGCGGGGACCGGGGCCGCGACGTTTCGTCCCTCGAGCAGGGCGGCCCAACACTCAGGAGTCGACGTTCCGAGCGGCGAAATCATCCCGATGCCGGTGACAACCACCCGCCGGCGTGTCATGCCAGGGCTTTTTCCTCGACGCGACGGCTGATGTACGCGATGACATCGCCGACCGTCTCCAAAGATTTGGCATCGTTGTCGTTGATTGACCCGCCAAACTCATCCTCGAGGGCCATGACGAGCGTCACGGAATCGAGTGAATCCGCACCGAGGTCCTCGCGAATCCGCTGATCACCGCCCAAATCCGCGGCGTTGACCTTCAAGACGTCGACGATCGTGCTCTCGACCCGTTCACGGATACCTTCGTCGGCCATGATGCTTTCCTGGGTCTTCGCTCGATCCAACGAGCCGTTCCTGACCGCCAGCATCGTGTCCCGGCGACGGTGGTGCCGTCAAGGGGCCACGGCGGGGGGGCGATTTGGGTCGGCATCCCGGCCGAACGCCCCATCCCTGTCCAGCTTCGTGTAGGCTCTGCGGCAGAGGCCGGGTTCGTCCCACGGTCGTTTTGTATTTTCATCCGTTGCGAAAGCGAGAGATGCGTGCGTCAGACTGACAGGAATACGTCCTCGGTCCGGATCGCGGCCGTTGGGATTGCCAATCCGCCGGTCCGTGTCGCGCAGACGCGGGGCATGGAACTCGTGCGGGCTCACTACGGCGATGTGCTGTCCGAACGCAGCATGGACGTGCTCGAAAAGGTCTTTTCGCACCCCAGCATTCTCACCCGGTATCTGTCGTTCGATACGGAACTTGACGTCCTGTCTCTGAAAAACGAAGACGCCGACAGGCGGATGGAGCGGTTCACCCGCTGGTCGACCGCCCTGTCGCAGCGAGCGGCGGTGGCGGCCCTCAGCCAGGCCGGGGCGTCGGCAGCCGAGATTCGAGAGATCGTCGTCAACACCTGCACCGGCTACATCTGCCCGGGTGTGTCGACCTACCTGCTTGAGGCGATGCAGCTCAGCGGCGGCGTGCGTGTGTTCGACGCCGTTGGAAGCGGCTGCGGCGGGGCGTTGCCCAACATCGATTTGGCTGCGAACAGCCTGCATGCAAATCCCGATGGGATCGTTCTGTCGGTGGCCGTGGAGGTGTGCAGCGCGACCTACCAGATGGACAACGACATGAGCCTGCTGATCTCCAACGCGATCTTTGGCGACGGGGCGGCGGCCGCGATCCTCTGGACCCGTCCCGAGGGCCTGCGGATCGTCGATTCTGCCGGAATCATCGACACATCGTTCCGCGAAGATGTGCGGTATGTCTACAAGCAGGGGAAGCTCCACAACAAGCTGTCGGTGCAGCTCCCCAAGGTCGTGCGGGCGGTCGTGCCACCGCTGATCGACGAGTTGCTCGACCGCAACGGTCTTTCCCGGGGAGACATTCAGCACTGGGCAATCCATCCCGGTGGCGACCGTATGGTCGCCGCCCTCGAGGAGTCGCTCGGTCTGACCGAGGAGCAGATGGCCCCGACGCGGCAGGTCCTCGCCGACTATGGCAACATGTCGTCGCCGACTGTGCTCTTCATCTTGAAGAACCTCATGGATCGCGGCATCAAGCCGGGGGAGAAGGTGCTCATGACCGCCTATGGTGCCGGCATGTCGGCCTACGCCTGCCTCCTCGAGGCCTGATGGCCACCGGCGGATGAGTAGCCGCTCGCAGCCATGTATCGTATGCTGCGGGGGTTTTCCGGCGGCGGCTGACGTCGCGCGGTGCAATGCCGCATGCCCAGGAGGGATGCGGCCGCGAGACGTGATTCATCAGGGAGGCTTTCATGGCGGGACACAGGGAGTGGTGCGGCGTTGGGAGCGACCGGGGCAGGGCACGCCGTGTTGTCTTCTGCCTGGTCGCCGGCGTGGGCATGCTCGTGCCCGGTCTCGGCAAAGCGGCTTCTTTCCCGCCGAGCGAGACGCTGCTGCCGGCATCGACCCGCGTCTGGGTCAGCGTGGCTGACCCGCAGGCTTTGCGGAAGCGGTTCGAGCGTTCGGCGCTCGGAGGGCTCGTCTACGATCCGCTGATGAGCACGTTTCTCGACGGCCTGCGGCAGCAGGGCAAGACGTCCGCCGACCCGCTCCGGGGCACGCTCGAGATCACCCTCGAGGAGGTCGAGAAGATCGCCGGTGGCGAGATCTCGCTGGCGGCGATCGAACGGAAGGACGGCACGCTCGCAACGGTTGCGTTGATCGACACATCAGGCCGCGAGGCCGAGGTCCCGGCTGTCGTGGAGGCCGTGCTCTCGAGGGTGGCCGCCAAGGGCGGCAAGCCACTCGCCGCTCCGCCCCCGATCAAGGCCTTCACGGTGCCGGCTCCCGCCCCCGCAGCCGCTCCGGCAGGTGCCGCAGCAGCCGGCCAGAATGCCCCAGCAAGGCAACTGGCGATCACCGTCGGCGCCGGAAATGTCATCGTCGGCGATGCGTACGATGCCGTCGGCGACATGTCCGCAGCGATCGCAAAGGCCAAGGCAAACCCCGCGGCTGCCGGCGGCCGTGCTGATCCACTGGCAACCGTACCGGCCTTCGCCACGGTGATGGAACGTTGCGGGAAGGGGGTGCCCGGGACGGCGGCGCCGGTTCGCTGGTTCGTCGATCCGTTGG
>JBIIMX010000370.1:0-3893 GCA_044337765.1 Pirellulales bacterium
GAGCGGTGCCTGCACGGTGAACGAATAGTCGAAGACGGGCATGACGAAAGACTGCCTGAAGAGTGAACAGCGTGAGCGACGGGCAGTCAGCTTGGCATATGCCGGTATCGACAGACAATGCCGGAACCCCGCGGCCAGGGACATGAGGTCGGATGGCAGCTTTTTTCCGGCACCACTTGGTAGGATTTGGGAGTGCCAACCTCTGTCCGCCTCATCCACCGCCGGAGCAGGCTTGTGAGCCGTAAGACATCCATCGTCCGGATGACTCTGGCGATCCTGACGATCGTGACCATACTGGCGGTTGGCGGCAGGACGCCTGTGGGCGCTCAGCCGCCAGAAGCATCGCCCGCTCCAGCCGCTGCATTGCCCACTCCCGGCGACGTCGATCTGGTGGCGAGCCGTGTCTACATATTCGTCGGCAAGACGGGGCTCGGCCACAACCATGCCGTGTCCGGGCTGGTGCAGGCGGGCCGCATCACGCTGGGCGCGGCCGATCAGGCCGGCATGCTGGTCTTCGACATGCGGTCCCTTGCCGCCGACACCGTCGAGGCCCGCAAGGCACTGGGTTTGTCAGGCGAGACCGATGCGGCCACGCAGAAGCAGGTGCATGCCACCATGACCGGGCCCGAGATTCTCGACGTCGCCCGGCACCCCACTGCAACCTTCCTGATTCGTTCCGCCCTCTCCGCGAAGCAGCAGGTTCCCGGCCGTCCGCCCGTCTATGAGCTCGTAGGGGCCGTTACGCTGCGCGGGGTGACGCGGGATGTGATGATTCCCGTCGAGGTGGAGCAGCGGGGGGCATGGTTACGGCTCCGCGGAGAGTTCGTCATCAAGCAGACCGACTTCGGCATGAAGCCCTACAAGAAACTCGGGGGCGTCGTCGGCGTGGTTGACGAACTCCGCATCACGGGGAACATCCTCGTGCGGGCCAGGCCTCCGGGGGGCGGCCTCGCTGCGCCGCCCGCGGCGGGGCTTGGCCGATGAGGGAGAGGGAGCCCAGCGACAAGCGAGCCGCCGCGGAGTGTCCTCCGATGGCCGCCGCTCCGGTCTGCCCCTGCTCCCGGGGCCTTGTATGGTTTCCTCCGGTTGTGACGCCCCGCAGGGGCGGTTTGGAGCGATCTTCGGACCGTCTTGGTCTCTCTGTGGGGGTGCCGACGGCCGTAGGCTGCTTTTTTGCCGCGGAGATGAGTATCGTAGAACACCGAACGACGTTCCCTCGGGCCCGTCCCTGATCCCCCCCTCGATCGTTACCCAGTTCACGAGTTCCGCACCGGACAGCGGCGTTGCTCATCATGGATGTGTCTGAAGGCAACGCTTCCTCCGAATCCAGGCCCTGGAGCCTCTGGTTTGTCAGCAGCATCTGCATGCTGGCAGCGATGGCGGCGGCGGCGCCCTTCATCGCGTTCGCCGCGTTTCGCGTGCTTTCAGTGGAGGCGACGACGCCGATCGACTGGGTGCCGCTGCAATTCCCCCCACGCAGCGCCTACCAGGAATTCGTGCGGGAATTCGAGAGCGGTGACGTGGTCGTCGTGTCTTGGGAAGGCTGCGAGCTGGGGTCGCCGGCTCTCGCGAGGCTGGTGGAGGCTGCCACCGGAGATTTGTCACCGCGTGATCGTCAGGACAGGCCCTGGTTCGAGGGGATCGCAACGGGCTCTACCGTGCTCGACCGGCTGATGGAGCCGCCGCTGTCGCTTCCCCGCGAGACGGCCATCGATCGACTCAAGGGCGTGCTCGTCGGGCCCGATGGGAAGACCACCATGGCGGCTATCGGGTTCACGCCCGAGGGCCTCGCCGATCGCAAGCGTGCAGTGGCCTGGATCAGAGACACCATCCGGCGGACCGCCACCATCGACGACGAGGCCGTGCACATGGCTGGCCCCGTGGTCGACAACGTCTCGGTGGACGTGGCCAGCAACGAATCACTCGACACGTTCGCGGTGCCGGCGGCGTTGATCATCCTGCTGCTCACGTGGTGGTCGCTCAAGTCGTTCGGCTACGCATGCCTGGTGTTCATGGTGTCGCTGTGGTGCGTCGGGCTCTCCTTTGCGACGATGTATCTCTGGGGCGACCGGATGAATCCGGTGCTGATCGTGATGCCGTTGCTCGTGCTGGCGCTTGGTGTGTCGGGGGGTATCCACCTTGTCAACTATCTTCTGGAATCGCTCGCCTCGGGTGGCAGAAGCGGCTCCGCGACGCGAGCCATCCGCCTGGGCTGGCTGCCCTGCCTGTTGTCGGCCGGCACCACCTCCATCGGGCTGGCATCGCTGGTCGTCAGCGAACTGGAGCCGATCCGTGCGTTTGGATTCCATGCGTCGATCGCGGTGATGGCCGCGCTGATCTCGCTGTTTCTCATCGTGCCCGGCATCTTCGAACGGTGGCCGATTTCCGATCGAAGGCTGAAGACCGATCAGGACGCGGCGACGGGGTCGGGGCACGGGGGCGGGTTCACCAAGGGCTTCGCCACATTCTGCATCCGCTTTGCGCCGGCTATCGTCGCGGTGTTCTTCCTGGCGATGTTTGTCACTGGAGCGGGCGTGCCGGGCATTCGCACGTCGGTCCGGATCGACACGCTCTTTCCGCCCGAGAGCCGTGTGATCAGCGACTATCGTTGGATCGAGGACCACATCGGGCCGCTCGTGCCGATCGAGGTGATGCTCGAGTTTTCCAAGGATTCGCCGGTGCCGCCTGCCGATCGGCTGGCGCTGCTGGAACGCGTGGCCGACCGCCTCGGGCAGACGGTTGGGGCGAGCACGGTGATGTCGGCCGCCCTGTTCATGCCCGACACGCCGCAGGGCTCCGGGCCGCTCGCCTCCGCACGGCGGCGGGTGGTGGCCAAGAAGCTGGAACGCAGCCTGGTGGCAATCGACGACATGAAATACATCCGCAATGGCGAGAGTGGACAACTCTGGCGGGCGACAGCGCGGATATCCGCGCTCCGCGACGTCGACTACGGCGTTTTGCTCGACCAGGTGCGGAAAGACATCGAGCCCATCGTGGCCGAGGCCGGAGCCGCGGACCGGGGCATCAGCGTCGCCTGCACCGGCATCATGCCGCTGGTGCACGCCATCCAAAACACGCTGCTCTCCGACCTCTTCTGGAGTTTTTTGTCGGCCTGTGCGCTGATCGTCGTGGTGATGATGATCGTGGAGCGGGGCGTGTTCGCGGGTCTGATTGCGATGATCAGCAACGTCTTCCCGATGATCCTGATGTTTGGCTTCCTGGGCTGGACGCAAACGCCCCTCGACATCGGCAGCGTGATGACCGCCTCGATCGCGCTGGGAATGGCGATCGACGGCACGCTCCACTTCCTCACCTTTTTCCGCCGAGCCATCGACTCCGGCCTCGAGCCGGCCGCGGCGGTGCACGCCGCGTTCGAGCACTGTGCCGCGGCCATGACGGAGAGCACGGTTGTCTGCGCCCTCGGGATCCTGATTTTTTCGCTCAGCTCTTTCGCGCCGACGAGCCGGTTTTCCTGGATGCTCGCGCTGCTCATGCTGGCTGCTCTCGTAGGCGACCTCGTGCTTCTGCCAGCGATGCTGGTGGGGCCGCTGGGCAGGAGCTTCAAGGCACGGCACCAGAGGTAGAGCCCGGCCCGGCGGCGGGCACAGTCGGGCACAACTGAGGGGCAGCCTCAACTCACGGACAAGTTGGGAAACTTGCCGCCACGGGGGGAGAACCAAGAACGGACACGCTTGGGAAACTTGCCGCCACGGGGGTAGCCGGGATCGGCGAAGGTGGAGGAGACGAGGAGGATGTCCGACTTGTTGTGCGTGCCATGCCATTCGGGGTGGCAAGTCGGAATCTCCGAGCGACGGAACCTTTGCCGGCCCGGCGGCGGGCACAGTCGGGCACAAATGAGGGGCAGCCTCAACTCACGGACAAGTTGGGAAACT
>JBIIMX010000040.1:0-14546 GCA_044337765.1 Pirellulales bacterium
CTCGATGGCGCGGGGAGCGGGAGCACCAGCGCCGCTATTGCTGCCATCAACTACGCCACTCGCATGCGACGGGACTTCGGCATCAACGTCGTCGCCACCAACAACAGCTGGGGAGGTGGCGGACTTTCGACGGCCCTCCGAGACGCCATCGACGCCGGGGCGGGGGCCGGCATTCTCTTCGTGGCTGCCGCGGGCAACGAATCGAACAACAACGACGCCAGACCGTCATACCCCGCCAGCTACACGAGCAACGCGGTGATTTCGGTGGCGGCGACCGACCGCTCCAATCGGCTGGCGACATTCTCCAACTACGGCGCCACGAGCGTCGACCTCGCCGCCCCGGGCGTGGCCATCCTCTCGACGACACCCAACGGCTCCTACGCCTCCTACAGTGGCACGTCGATGGCGACGCCCCATGTCGCCGGCACCGTCGCCCTGATGGCGGCGGCGAACCCGCAGGCCACGGCCACGCAGATCCGCACGGCAATCCTGTCGAGCACGACGCCGGTCGCCGGCCTCGTAGGCAAGGTGGCCACTGGTGGCCTGCTCAACGCCGCCGCGGCCCTGCAGGCCTTGGGAACGCCAACGCCAACGCCAACGCCAACGCCAACGCCAACGCCAACGCCAACGCCAACGCCAACGCCCGTCGACGCTGGTAGCACGTTGACTTCGGCCGTGGCGGTCTCAGCCTCGTCGGGAAGTGTCCGCCTCTCCGGCCGAATCGGTGACGGTCAAGAAGGCAGCCGTGACGTCGACCTGTTCCGGGTGTTCCTGCGGGCCGGGCAGTCGTTGACGATCGACATCGATGCCCGCTCGTTGGCCTCGGTATCGACGCTCGACAGCTTCGTACGGATGTTTGACTCGAGGGGCCGTGAAGTCGCCCGCAATGACGATGCCCAAGGCTCGCTCGACAGCTTTTTGTCAGTGGTCGCACGAACAGGTGGGACGTTCTACGTCGGCATCTCTGGCTATGGGAACTCGGCCTATTCGGCAACCCGCTCCGGCTCAGGCCGCGTCGGCTCGACGGGCGCGTACGAACTCGCATTGGGTTTTGGCGCCGTGCCGCAGCGGTCGGGTGCGAGAAGCACCGCCATGCGGATGATGGGCGCGGCAGACCAGACGCTGCCAATGGCTCAGACCGACGCGGCGGGCCAGTTGCAGCCCGCCGTCGCTCAGCGGTACGCCGTGAAGCGGTGGACCATGGCGTGGCGATAGGTCTGGCCGGGATCGAGGCGGACAGACGGCCATTCGGCATCGCCCACATGGTGGATGGCGTCGGGGTATTTCTGTGTTTCCAGACAGATGGCCCCCTGCTTCGCATAGGCCGTCCCGCCCTTGCCGGTGACAGAGCCGTCGAGATAGTTGCCGGTGTAGACCTGGATGCCCGGCTGGTCGGAAAGGATTTCCAGGCTTCGGCCGCTGGCGGGGTCCTGAAGGAGTGCCACGCTTCGCAGGCTGCCGTCGGGCTTCCAGCCACGAATGACGTAGTTGTGGTCGAAGCCACCGGGGTTCTTGCCATCGGCGGAGGGTGGCAGCGCCTTGATCGCCTCGCCGAGCGATGCTGCAGACGGGCGTTCGGGCCGCAGGTCAAACGGCGTGCCCGCCACCGATGCGAACACTCCCGTGGGGATGCCGCCGGCGTCGACCGGCAGATAGCGGTCGGCGTTCACTGACAGCGTATGGCCGTGAATCGTGCCGGCGGCATGACCGGCGAGATTCCAGTACGAATGATGGGCCATGTTCACGATCGTGGGAGCGTCGCACCTGGCCGACATCTCGACCCAGAGTTCGCCGTCAGGCGTCAGCGTGTAGGTGGCTGAGGCCGTCAGCTGCCCCGGGTAGCCCTCGTCGCCTGCGGGGGACACCATTTCGAAATCGACCGCCGGCCCCTTCTCGGAGACACGCGGAGTCGCACGCCAGAGTTTCTTGTCGAAGCCGATGAGTCCACCGTGGAGATGATTGGGCTCGTTGTTCGTCGCCACTGCGTATGCCTTGCCGTCGAGTTCGAAACGGCCGGCCGCGATGCGATTGGCCACACGGCCGCAGGTCGCGCCGAAATAGGGGTGCTTGGCCGCGTAGCCCGCGAGCGAATCGAAGCCCAGCACGACATCGACCGCCGCACCATCTTTCCCGGGCACGTGCAGGCTGGTCAGGATCGCACCGAAGTCGGTGACGGTCGCCTTCCAGCCCCCCGGCACCTCGAGCGTATACAGGTGCGCTTCACGGCCATCGGGAAGCGTGCCGAACGACTGCACGGTCGGCAGGGCATACGTGGCATGGCTCATGGAACGCGGGGCCCCCGGCGTTGATGAAGAGGGATCGGCAGCCGGAGCTGCGCCAGACATGCAGACGACCAGAACCAGTGCAGCAAGTCGCGAGCATGCCATGGCTCAACTCCACGGGTGAGATACAAAGGGTGAGATCCAAAGTGCAGAGCAGATCAGCCTCGCTCGGCCGGCTTCGCGGTGACACGCGGCTTGGCAGCGGGGGAGCCGCTCTCGGCCTCTTCCCGTTTCATGCCGATCCAGCCGTCGATGCTCCACGGGCCACCACCAAATGCGATGAGTGCGAGGAGTCCCCCGGCGATGCCCATGTTTTTCATGAACTGGATCGTCTGCAACTGCCGCTGGCCCGCGTCGGCAAACGTCCAGAAGTCGTGGAAGTAATAGGTGGCGGCAGCCAGGAAGACGAGCAGGAATGCCGCCCCGATCCTGGTCCAGGCCCCGAGCACGACGCTCAAGCCGCCAAGCAACAGGAGCCCGATGGCACCGAACAACGCGAACTTGGGATTCGGCACTCCCTCAGAGGCCATGTAGGCGGCGGTGGCCTGGAACTGTGGAATCTTGTTGGCGACGGCGCTGACCACGAAGATCGCGGCGAGCAGCAGCCGCGCGAGCAGTGCGATGGCACCCTGCACGGCCGAGGCAAGCTGTTCCATGGGTCATTCCTCCTAAGGGGCACTGCGGCCGCGGCAGCGGACGGTCGTGGGATTGGGCATGATCGTCGCGAACCGACCGCGGCCCGGCAAGAGCGGATTGGCCGGGCGAGACAGCCGGCGATGCCGGAAACTGCTCAGCAAGCGGGCTCATCACGGGTAATGCAATGCAGGGCACCCCGGCCTCGGACCAGCTCCTGACACTCGACCGGCACGATACGCCGGGCGGGAAAACAGGCGGCCAGGGTGCGGATCGCCGTCGCGTCGGTCCGCGTACCGAACACCGGCACCATCACGGCGCCGTTGGCGACGTAGAAATTCAGATGGCTTGCCGGCAGCTGTGTGCCCGCGAAGGCGAACCGCGAGGGAATGTCGATCGGGATCACCTCCAGCCGCCGCCCCCGGGCGTCGACGGCCGACGCGAGCTGCTCGAGATTTTCCGCGAGCGATGCGTGGTTGGGGTCGAGCCGATCGGGCTGTCGAGCCGCCACGATGCAACCGGGTGACACGAACCTGGCCAGCTGATCGATATGGCCATCGGTGTCGTCCCCCGCAAGTTCGCCGCCCAACCAGATGACGCGGTCGATGGCGAGCTGACTGCGGAGCACATGCTCCAGTTCGTCACGAGAAAGGCCGGGGTTGCGTTTCGGATCGACGACACAGCGGTGGTTGACGAGGAGCGTGCCCTCGCCGTCGGTCTCGATCGCCCCACCTTCGAGCACCACGCCTGGCGCGGCGACCGCCAGCCCGAGTTGGCTGGCAATGGCCCGAGACACCCGCGCGTCGAGATTCCATGGCGGATATTTTCCCCCCCACGCATTCCAATCCCAGCAGACGGCCAACGGCCTGCCGTTCCCCGCCCGCGGCTCGCGCGGCAGGAGAAAAACGGGCCCGGTATCGCGAAGCCACGAGTCGTTGGTGGGGATGTCGATGCATTCCACGTTGGCCACGCCACGGAGCCGGCTCTGCGCGTCGACGCGTGCCGGCCCGGTGGCGATCACCTTCACCGGCTCCCATTGGGCCAGCAAGCGAATGAATCGCGCGAAGAACTCCGGAATGACGGCGAAGTCTCCCAGAAACGTCGCCCGCCGGTGTGGCCAGGCGATCCACGTGGCCGCATGCGGCTCCCACTCCGCCGGCAGTCGGTAGCCGTCTGCGTGCAAAAAGGGGACGCAGCTCATTTCCCCGCCTTGTCTTCCGGCACCGCCCTCGCAGCAGATGGGAAATGAGCTGCGTCCCCTTTTTGGGACCACCGCTCCAGCAGGCTGCCGTAGGCGTCGATGCGGCGGTCGCGAAAGAAAGGCCAGCGGGTCCGCGACCATTCGATCCGCGCGATGTCACACTCCACCACGATCGTCTCGGGGGTCTCATGGCCCGCCGTCACGAGCCGCTCGCCGTTGGGGGCGTAGACGACGCTCGCGCCCCAAAACCTTAAGTGACCCTCGCGGCCAGTGCGGTTCACCGCCACGACAAACACGCCGTTGGCGATCGCGTGGCTCCTGAGCATGGTGTCCCACGATTCATACTGCTCGCGATGCAGGCTCTCTTCGCCGTCGAGCCAGCCGATCGCCGTGGGATAAAAAAGTACTTCCGCACCCGCCATGGCCGTCAGCCTTGCGGCCTCCGGGTACCACTGGTCCCAGCAGACGAGCGGACCGACCTGCAACCGGCTGGTCGGCACCGCCATGAAGCCGGTGTCGCCTGGCGCGAAATAAAACTTCTCGTAGTAGTGCGGGTCGTCGGGGATGTGCATCTTGCGGTAGAGGCCCGCAGTCGACCCGTCGCGATCGAAGATCACGGCCGTGTTGTGGAAGAGGCCATGCGAACGCCGTTCGAACACGCTCCCCACGAGCACGACATCATGCTCGCGTGCCGCCGCGGCCAGCCGCTCGGTGAGCAGCCCGGGCACCACCTCCGCCTCGGCGAATCGGCCGTGGTCTTCGGTCTGGCAGGGATACTGCCCGGCGAAGAGTTCCTGCAGGCAGACGACCTCCGCACCTCCGCGGGCCGCCTCGGCGATGCCGGCGAGCGCCTGATCGATGTTGTGGTCGCGGTCCGTCGTGCAGGCCGACTGCACGAGACCGATCCGCACGATGCGTCCGCCAGCAGCACCGCCCGTCTGTTGACGTTGGTGCGCGATCTGCCCGCTCATCGGCCGGCCACTGCGAGCCGAGCCCCTTCACTCCGCCCCCCCTCGAGCCGTGCCGCGGGCACGGGGAACTGCTCGGCCAGTTCCGCCACGTCGCCCTTCGTCGCGGCGATCACCTGCTGATCGGAGGGCGACTTGAGCACGCGGAGAATCCACGCTGCGATCTGCTTCATTTCGGCCGTGCCCATGCCGCGGGTGGTCAGGGCGGGCGTGCCGAGGCGGATGCCGGACGGATCCATCGGCTTGCGCTCGTCGAAGGGGATCATGTTCTTGTTGCAGGTGATGCCGCAGCGGTCGAGCACCTCCTCTGCCAGTTTGCCGCCGATGCCCAGGGGCGTCACGTCGACGAGCATCAGATGGTTGTCGGTGCCGCCGCTGACGAGCTTGACGCCGCCGGAGGCCAGCGCGGCAGCGAGCGTCCGCGCATTGTCGACGACGCTCTGGGCATACTGCTTGAACTCGGGCCTGAGCGCCTCGCCGAAAGCCACGGCCTTGCCGGCGATGACATGCATGAGCGGGCCGCCCTGCGTGCCCGGAAACACCGACCGATCGAGTGCCTTGGCGTTTTCCGAGCGGCACATGGCAATGCCGCCCCGCGGGCCGCGAAGGGTTTTGTGGGTGGTGCTCGTGACGAAGTCGGCGACCGGGACGGGGTTGTCGTGGATCCCCGCAGCGACGAGCCCCGCGTAGTGGGCCATGTCGACCATCAGCTTCGCGCCGACCTCCCGCGCGATCTCGGCGAACCGGCCGTGCGGAATCTCGCGCGGATACGCGCTCGCCCCCGCCACGATCAGCTTCGGCTTGTGCTCGCGGGCGAGGCTCGCGATCTGATCGAAATCGAGCAGTTGGTTGTCGCGGCGAACACCGTAGTGGACGAATTTGTAAAGGATTCCCGAACTGTTGAGCTTCATGCCGTGCGTGAGGTGGCCGCCGTGGGCCAGGTCGAAGGCGAGCACGGTATCGCCCGTCTGGATGGCGGTGAGATAGACCGCCGAGTTGGCCTGGCTGCCGGAATGGGGCTGCACGTTGACGTGCTCGGCGCCGAACAGAGCCTTGAGGCGGTCGCGGGCAAGGTCCTCGACCTTGTCGACGAATTCGCAGCCGCCGTAGTAGCGGTGGCCGGGGTATCCCTCGGCGTATTTGTTGGTGAGCACACCGCCCACCGCCTGCATGACGGCCGCGCTCGTGAAATTCTCGCTGGCGATCATCTCCAGCCCTTCCTGCTGGCGGGTCTGCTCCGCGGCGATCGCCGACCAGACCTCGGGATCATCCTGCTCGACGAAATTGGGCGTGCCGTTCATGGGGGTTCTCCTGCAGGGACGGGAGCGGGCTTTGGCGGGCGTAGGGAACTATAGGATTGTGGGCATCCGAGGCGGGAGCGTCAACGAAGTGCAGTGTCCGCCACGCTTTTCATGCTGCGCCGCACCCGAACG
The DNA here is from genome assembly GCA_044337765.1 of Pirellulales bacterium. Classification (GTDB taxonomy): domain Bacteria; phylum Planctomycetota; class Planctomycetia; order Pirellulales; family UBA1268; genus CAMCQY01. The sequence continues at coordinate 6,518 of JBIIMX010000040.1, forward strand.
GCGATTCCGCGAGACGCGTCATGGGGCCTGTCGGAGACTGCTCGGATGGTTCCGTGTTTTGACAGTTTTGTGCCTTGCCGACGCCGCTGTCACGCAGGTACTTTCACGGCCTATCGAGGGGCTCCATGTTTCCGTCTTCGGCATCGAGAGCACGGTATGAAAGCAGCCGCCTCCAAGCGTATCGCACTCCTGGTCGAGTCCTCTCACGGCGGGGGCCGGGACATTTGTTTCACCGACATCGGCACGTCGACGTGCCGGGCCGCCACCACCCCAAACCGCAGCACATCCCTCCTCAACATGTCTAGCTTCGCTCCTCGAGACCGGTCGTTTCAGGACAGAACCAGATGAACACGACGCCCACCAGGTAGATGGCCGAGAGGATCGAGCCCGCCGCGGGAAAACTGCCGCCGAAGAGCCCCATCAGTTGGGCCGTTTGCAGCGTGCCGATCGCGGCGAGGACGCGGCCGAAGTTGTAGGCGAAGCCCTGGCTGGTGGCCCGAATGGCCGTTGGAAAAAGCTCCGGCAGGTAGAGCGGAAACCATCCGTAGAAGGCGGCCGTCACACCACCGGCAATGCAGACCGCCGCCAGAAAGCCGGAGGTGAATGCGGCGTGTCCCTGATAGAGCCAGAGCAGCGACCCGACCGATCCGAGGCACAGAACAGCATAGGTCAGGCGGCGGCCCAGCCGTCCGGCCAGGAATGCCGCGGCGATGGTGCCGATCACCGCGCCGGTCGCCGAGGCGAGCTGCGTGTATTCCTTGGCGAACTTCTGCGGCGTGTCCCGCGAAAGTTCGATCGCCCAACTCGGCGCCCACTGGAGCGATCCCCACGTGCCGAGCAGCGCCACGCCGGCGAGCATCGCCCCCTGGAGCAGCCGGCGTTTCAGCGTGGCTACTTCGTCGATCCGGATCTCGCCCGCGGCCTTCGCGCGGGAGAGATACATGAGCACCGGATGAAGGAACCCACGGAAGGCGGCGAGGATACCCAGCGGCGTGACCACGGCCCGTACGAGCCGTGATTCGACCGCCGGCGACCAGACCGCGATCACGGCCGCGGCCCCCAGTGCGCCGACTACGGTGGCCAGCAGATCGCGGCCGGCCCAGTGCACCGTACGCCCGCTCCGCTTTTCCTCCTCCCAGCGGTCCGATTCGGGCACGCATGCTCGGATGAAAAACACCAAGAGCGCCGGCAACGCGCCGGCGATCATCAGGAATCGCCAGGCCTGGTTCGCCAGCAGCGACTCTACCCACGCCGCCGGCAGCACCGCCTCCAGTCCGCCGCGCACGCTTGTGATCAGCGTGCCGAGCATGATGCTCACCACGGGCACCAGCCCGATGCCGACATTCGACGCCGCGCCGATCAATCCCGCGATCCAGCCGCGAGACCGCTCCGGCCACATCTCGTTGACCAGTGCCACGCCCAGCGACCACTCGCCCCCCATGCCGAGCGATGCGATAAACCGCAGCACCGCGATGTGCCAGGCCTCGGTGGCCAGCCCGCAGGCCCCGGTGAACAGCGCGTACGTGATGATGGAGAGCGACATCGCGCGGACGCGGCCGATCCGGTCACCCAGCCAGCCGAACACCACGCCGCCGGTGGCCGCGCCGATGAGAAACACCGCCATGATCACGCCGAACCAGCCGTCGATGTCGGCCTTCAAGGCGCCAGAAAGCAGTTCGCCAAGCGCCGGTCGGCCCACGAGGGGAAACATGCCGATTTCGAAGCCGTCGAACATCCAGCCGAGCAGCGCGGCCACAAGGGCCATCCAGCGGCCGCGGGCGGTGGCGTGATGCCGGGCGTCGGACGAGCGTGGGGAATCCATCGGCGAACCTCTCGGTGAAATTCGTTGAAACTCGGTGAAAATTGGGGGGGATGCTCGGACTATGAACGACGTGGCGGGAACCAGCGTGCCATGACCGGACCGTCAGCAGCTGGATTTCGTCACCCAACCGCCCGCCGCGAGCGAGCCGGTCGCCAGAAACGGCTCGGGCAGAACTCTCGGCATCTCCTCTACCCGCATGCCGAATCCTGACCCGGCCAGCGAGCGGAGGTCGATCCTGCCGTTTCGCCGCCGGTAGATGCCGGGATGCACGGTCGCTTCCGGGATCGAGGCCGCGGGATAGAACTGCGGCGCGTTGGTCTCCACGCCCGCGAGCGTGCCGGCATGGGCCGCCAGCCGCGCGTGTGGCAGCATCGCCAGCATCGGGTTGGTGAGATCCTGCACCATGATGTCCATGCCGTGCGAACGTGCCCAGGCGAGAGAGAGGAGGGCCCCCGACATCGTCTTGCAGGTCTTCAATGCCACGCCGTTCCAGCCGAGCGTCCGGCCGGCAGCCACGTGCCGCCAGTCGTGCGCACTCTCATCGAGGAACAGCCGCGTGCGATGGCTGATCGAGTGGACGTCGATGGGATGGGCCGCGAGATCGTAAGGAAAGGGCTGCTCGACGTAGAGCAGTTGCCTGGCCAACGAAGGATCGCCCGCCTCGATCGCATCGAGCACCTCGTGCACGTAGGCCGGCTCGGAGACCATGCAGTTAAAATCGGCGCAGAACTTGGTCACACCCTGCGCGAGTCCGATCTTGCCCACACGCAGCAGCCGCTGGATGTCCCAGTCGATCTCGTCGCCGCGGAGTTTTATTTTGAGGCACTCAAGTCCGTCCCGGCGGATCCAGTCGGCGAGCAGCAGCGGATGGCCGTCGTCCGGCTCCCGTCCGGTGAAATCGCAGGCCTCGAGCGGATCGAGACCACCTACGAGATGCCATGCGGGCAGTTCGGTCGCGGGCTTGGCCACGAGAAAATCGGCCGGATACCTTCCCGCGAAAACTCGGCGCTCAGCGGCGTCCTCGGCCATATTCGAGCCGTCGAAGAGATCGGCCAGATCGCGGCCGAGATACTCCGCCGTGTAGCTATCGAACGTGTCGATGCCGTGCACCTTGCCGTAGGCGTCGTGGATGGCGAGATCGAGCGGGCTCAGACAGATCAGGGCCGCGAGCCGCGGGATGGCTTCGCTGCATGCGCCGGTTGCGCTGCGGGCAAGCTCTTCGAGGCAATCCGCCTCGAATGCATGGCCGATCTCGAGCGCATGGCCCGATTCGGGCCACACGCAGATCGCTTCCACGCTGGCCGCGGCCAGCCGGACCATCGCGTCGTGACGAACCGCATACGGGAGGTTCGACGGCCAGCCCCACTGCACATGCAGCGGTGTCTCCCCCCAGCCCACCGCCCGCACTCCCTGCAAAGTGGTCACCTCCACGGCCACCCGGGCGCAGGTCACCTCTTCGACGATCTGCCCGCCGAACCGCAGCGGCAGCCGGAGTTTCACTGGAATGAGAAAGACCGCCCCCCCCGTGACCCGCACGTCGGTACTTCGCGCCCGCCGCGTTCGAGACTGACGACGACCGACTGCGTTCGCGGGATTCATGGTGAGGTCCTTCCGCTGACGGGCCACACGCCGACACCTCGCATGAGATGCAGCCGGCCCTTATGGGCGGCAAACGCCGTGGCCGTGCTGAGTACGGGAAGCCGCGTCTTTCCATTGATTCCATGGCCGAGGAACTGGTCGAGCGTGATGTTGCCGTCGGGCATCGTGGCGGCATCAGCCGACCTGACGCCGAAGAGGAAGGTGCACCTGGGCCCGTGATTGCGGTTGGTGCCGTGGTCGAGGTTCGAGAAGACGGTGAAACGCCCACCGGGCTTTTCGAGCGGAGCCAGATTGCCCGTCAGCTCTGCCGCAGCCCCTTCACCAGCCGGAAAGAAGTCCTCGCGCAGCATGCCGAAGGGGTTGGCGACGCAGACGAACCGCCGCACGGACGGTGCGGGCTCCTTCGCCCCGAGCGACTCGCGCAGCGGCAGCGCGAAGCAAACGCTCCCTGCCCGCAGCAGACGGCGGCTCATGGCGGCGGCAGGCATCGGGGTCGTTGCCATCGTCCATCTCCTCGCGAAATCAGCGGGCAAAGCCGGCTCCCCGGCGCATCGTATCACACGCTGCAGACTGGCGAGTCGATGTGCTTGAAAAAGTCCGGACATTGACCGAAACAGTCTTGTGCTTTCGCCACTTCGCATGGTGTTGAACGTCGTGGTGGGAATTCCGCAATTTGCCCGCGCCACGCGGCTGTCGGCCCGAATGCCGAGCGGCTTTCACGGACCGAGCGCGGATCGAGGAAGCCCACGGAGAAACCTGGAACCAAGACCGCCACGGGGAACGGTTGCCATGCGTTGTGCCATCAGCTTCGGACGCTCCACATCGCCGCGAGAGAAACACGTCGAACGCGCGCACCCTTCGTGGGTGTGGTCTTCAACGCCACCCTATTTCCGCAATCAATCCCGTCGCAGGAACAAGTGATTTGCAGCCGCCTCAGCGAGCGGTTGGCAGGCCACGATCGTCCTCGTCAATGACGATCGGGCCGGGATTTCCCGGGCGAGGCCCAGAAGGACTCGAAGAGGGAGAAGGACCAGGAGTGGCAGCGTCGCCGGGGAGAACGGCTGCCTTTTTCCTGGCGTCTTGAAGCTGCCGTTGCAGTGTTTCGATTGTACTGTTCGCCCGTTCCAACTCGACCCTGGAATCGAAGATGTCACTGGCAAAACGATTCCGCCAGTGAGCCTCATTGGCAACCCATGCAGCGGCTCCCCCGCATGCCGCCGCAAGGGCTGCAGTTCCACCCGTCGACAGGAGCCAACCGAGCCGACGTGCCGCTGCCTGTCGCAGCCCGCGCATGAGCGACTGCCACGCCCTGCCGGCGTCGTTGAGCGATCCCTCTCCAGCCGCTGCGCCCCGTGATTTGCTCCCGGCGATCACCTGCTCGTCACGCAGCCACAAGGCTGAAACGTCCTTGGCGACCTCGAGCACGGTGCGGCACTTCTTGCACATGCCCGCGGTGCCGGCACGGGAAACCTCGAGACGGATGATCGTTTTGCAACCCGGGCAAAGGAATCGAGCCACACGGGCATCGACTCGCAGGGGGGCGACTTCCGCGAGCGCAGATCGCGCGAATTCCGCACAGCTGGCGAACCGCTGCTCTGGCTGCTTGGCAAGCGCCCTTTCCACGGCCACCCACACACTCGGCGGAATCTGAAGACGGGCCACGTCGAGCGGCGGGGGAGGTATGGTGCAGTGCTCGACGCCGATATGCTCCACGTCGCCGCGGAACGGCTTGCTGCCCGAGATCATCTCATACACCGTCACCGCCAAGGAATACTGGTCGGTAGCCGGAGTTATACGGCCGCCCCGCCGGAACTGCTCAGGGGACATGTAGGCGGCGGTACCTATCGCCATGTGATCGGCCGTCAGGTCCTCGCCGCGAAGCATCCGACTGGAATCATCGAACGCCTTGGCGATGCCAAAATCCCCCAGATAAGGCTTCAGAAAGGCGTCGAGAAAGATGTTCGCGGGCTTGACATCGCGGTGCAACACGGAACTCTCATGCATGAAGTCGAGAGCTGCAGCGATGCCTGGTAGCCAGCAGTGCAGCATGGACACCGAATTGATCCGCCGGCCTCCGGAACCATCTTTCAGGTAATCGGCCAGTGATCCCCCGGGCAGGAACCGCATCACAACAAAGGGCAACTCTTCGTCATCACCATAGTCGGTGATCGGCACGATGTGCTCGTGTTTCAGGGCCAGCATCGCGTGCAGTTCCTGAATGAACCGCCGCAAGTTGTCCTCGGCGCCCTTCGCTCCTCTGCGGGGCATCTTGATCACCGCCGGAACCCGCTGCAGGGCATCCCAGACGCGATAGGTATCGCCCATGCCCCCACTGGCGAGCTTGGATACGATCCAATAACGGTTGCGAATGATGCGGAAATCGTTGTCCACGGCCATTCCGACAAGCCCACTTTATGGAGGGTAAAGACCCTCTAGAATAGCGTGGCTTCAAGTTCGGGAAAGTGAACTGTGCGTCACTGCCAATCCAAATCCCTCGAAACTCTTTTTCACCGGACACGCGTCTTCCGAGGTGCTCCCCCCTCGGCCCGTTCGTCACGGCAAATGGAAGGCGGAACGGGACTCACGATGGCTGGACCGATACCTCGACTGCGATCAAAGAAAGCGGCGGGGGCGTTCTTGCTGCTGGGAGTATCGCTGCTGGCCGGCTGTTGCGAGGCCCTGCTCACGGCATGCTTGGCGATCGCAGACGAGGCTTTGCCACCGCCTCGGGAAGTTGTCGACGAGTACCTGAAGCTCATCACGGCGAGACCGGTCAGCGTTGATGTATTGCGGGAGTCCTCAGCTCCTGAACTCCCCTATGCCCACGTGCGGCTTTTCGTTGCCGCAACCGTTCACGGCCCGACGCTCCATGGAATCGATTCGCAGGTATTTCGCGCTACGGGCCGGGTCAGCCGGATCGAACTGCCGCTGCCCGACAACTCGTTCCGAGATCTTGTCGTTCAGACCTTGCGGGCTTCGTCGCCCTCTTCGCGCCTCCCATGCGACGCGGACATCCGAACCATCGACGTGTGGTGCAGGAACGCTGGCGTGCCCGGGGTCTATCAGCCCATGCTCATCAAGGTCTGGGACGATCCGAGAATCGGCGAACAAACCGCCGGCGATGCCCCGCGAAAAATCCTCGGCCGGCTGTGCCCGGCGGATATCGCCTTCCTGACGGAGTGCCAGGGTTCGTTCGACTACCAGCCCACGGTCATCGAGGGCGAACGTGTTGCGTTGGTGGCTGCCCCAGGACTCGAGGATGCCATGGCAGATGCGGTTGGAAAACGCCGTGAGCTGCTCGAAATCTTGGCAAACAGAGCGGGGGAAGCGATTCAAAAAGAATCCGTTCCGGTTCCCGGAGGAGTCCTGATCGAACTCAAATCGCTCGTCGGTCTTCCCTCGACGACGTGTCATCACCAAGGAACCACGACCCGCGTCGCGGACGACAGGGCGTTCCTGGCACTGCAGGAGGGTGTGCTCGACGGCTCGTGCACACTTTCGTTCAGTCTGCCATTTCCTATCGGAGCCGCGGCCATGCGTGGCCTCGTCGAGACTACCGACTGCTCTTCCTCAGTCGAGATCGAGACTTCCGTGGACGGTGGAACATGGACCAAAGTGTTCAGCATCGTCGATCGACCGACGCGGGTGCTGGACCAATGGATCGTGCCGGCGACCCAGCCGGGCACACAAAGCCTGCACATCCGCCTGCGTCTGGCGTCGGCGGCTGGAAGCGGGAGCCGTGCGGGTCCGCGAGTCCTCGGGCACCGCTTGGCAGTACCCGTCGCCAGCAATCTCGTCGACACAGAGGGTGTCCTTCGGTTGGTCGAAATACCTCAGCCGTTGCCTTATGCAAGTGCCAAGCGTCCTCCACTGCAACTGACCGTACAAAGGGACCGCATTTCGGCCGACGGCCTCGTGGCCATGGTCCGCGAGGATCGGAACGGCACGGTCGACGTCTACGTCCCCTGCGATCTCGACGAGGCTGCCTGCGACGCGATTGCCCGCTATGAGGGAACCATACGATTCTGGGCCCACTCTTCGTGGCACGACGAACCGCCGTCATGCCTCGACCGACTGGTTGCAGGTCGCGGTTCAATCATGTTCCCACGGCTGCGGCTGATTCCTTTGCCGCTGGCGAAGGTTGTCGGGAATGGCCAAAAGTCGCTCAGCTTTCCCGCGGTGACGGAGGCGGATCCCGAGGTTCTCCGGTTGGTCGCAGACTGCTCCGGCGAACTGAGTCTCGACGGGATCGAACGGCTCTCCCTGGAGCAGTCCGCTGCCGTGGCACCGTATCGGGGCCCCCGACTGTCCCTCGCGGCCGCTCGGCACATCCGCTTTGCAGGTGATGCCCCGGAGCCGTTCCTGCGGGCGGCAGTCGAAACGCCAGGCACACTAGCCCTCGAAGGTCTTGAAACCATTGACGAGCCGCTCGCAAACATTCTCGCCTCCGGCCGGAAGCACCTGCTTCTCAATGCGGTGAGCCGCCTCACTCACGAGGTGCTGGCCGTGCTCGCTTTGACGCGGGGGGGCATGAGTCTCGATGGCCTGTCTTCGCTCGACCCTGATTGCGCTCGGGAACTGCTTGCGTACAACGGGCCATTTTTGACG
>JBIIMX010000371.1:0-3869 GCA_044337765.1 Pirellulales bacterium
TGTCACAGGGCAGTGCCGGTGATCCCAGTCCCCCGCCAAGGACCGTTCCATGAGCAGTTTTCATCCCCTGCTGTTCGGCCTGCCAGTCCGTCTTACGGGCCTCGCGCTCGTCTTGGCGGTCGCCGGCCCAGTCTCCGCCAACCCCTTCGGCGTCGAGCGGCGAGGAGGCGACGGCATCGCCGCGATCACGTCGCTCACGCCTGAACAGGCCCGAGAGCTCGTGGCGAAACGAACAGACGCCACTGTCCGGATCGACACCGGCAAGGCCGCCCTTGCGTTTGCCAGAGGCGGCGTCACCTTGCGGGGAGCCCTTATGCTCAGCGGTCTCGAATCGCTCGACGCCGAGACGGCGGCGGTGTTGGCGAGTTACGACGAGGGGCCGCTCTTTCTCGACGGCCTCTCCACGCTCTCTCCCGAGGCCGCCCTGGTGCTCAAGGAGTTCAAGGGCGGCCCCAAGAGCTTTGCCTCGTTCGGTCGGTGTCTGTCGCTGGCGGGCTTGGAGACGCTCTCGCCCGAGGCGGCCGACGAGCTGGCGGCGTTTCCCGGTGAAGCTTTGTTCTTGGGCGTGCGCGAGCTGTCGGAACCGGCCTTTCGCAAGCTGATGCAGTTCCAGAGACGGCTCTACCTGCCGAGGCTCGCTCGGATTCCGGTCGGAGCCGCCGAGTCGATCGCCGACTATCGGGGGCCGGGCCTGTCGATCCTCGGCCTCGCCACGCTCTCCACCGAGGAAGCGCGGGTGCTGACGGAGCTGGGGAACCGGTGGAACGGCCGGCTGCCGAACGTGAAAAACCTCTCGCCCGAGACGGCGGCCGTGCTCGCGGGCTTCAAGGGGGTGAGGCTCGATCTCGACGGGGCCACGCTCTCCGCCGAGGCCGTCCAGGAGTTGAACCGGTTTCCTGGCGTCTTGTTGCTCCAGGGGCTGACCACTCTCTCGGATGACATGCTCGTTGCGCTCGAAGGTTTCAACGGCGGCTGCCTGGGGCTCGGCGGCGTGACCGTGCTCTCCCCCGACCTGGCAAAGCGATTGGCAACGACCTTCAGGACCAAGCTCCTCTCCCTCGACGATGTAACGAAGCTCTCCCCCGAGGCCGCCCGTGCGCTGGCGGGATTCCCGGGATCCGTGTCGCTCGACGGACTGACCGAACTTTCCCCGGAGCTGATCAGGGCCTTGGGAGATCTGAAGAAGTGGTCTCTGAAGGGCGTGACCTCCCTTTCCCCGGAAGCTGCCGCGGCTCTGCTCGAGGGCTTTTCTGGCGGCGACCTGACGCTGAACCTCACCACCCTCCCGGCCGACACGGCCAGGGAACTGGTGAAGGTTCAGTACAACTCGCTCTTTCTTCCCCGGCTGACCGAGCTCTCGGACGAGGCCGCGGCGGCCCTGGGCACGGGCACCTATACGACTCTGTGGCTGAGGGGCCTGACCGAACTCTCCCCCAGAGCGGCGAGGGGGCTGGCGGGGCTCAAAGGACGGACGCTGGGTCCCTCTCTCCGGCTGGAGAGCCTGAGGAGCCTCTCCCCCGAGGCCGCCCGGGCGCTCGCGGCAAGCAAACTTACCTACCTCGAGCTGAGCAGCCTGACGACGCTCTCGGCCGGCACCGCGGAGGCCCTCGCCGGGTCCAAGGCGTTCAGCGGCTCTCTCCCCGGTCTGACCATGCTCTCCCCCGACGCGGCTGTTGCGCTTGGCACCTTCGGCGGCAACAAGTCTGGCGGCAACAAGCTCAATCTGTTCGGCCTGACCTCGCTCGACGCCGAGGCTGCCCGCGGGCTGGCTGCCTTCCGGGGCAATCTCGAACTCGACGGCCTGACTGAGATCGATGCCGACACCGCTGCGGCGCTGGCGACGTACGCCGGCCCGCAGCTGTCGCTCCGCGGTCTCAAAACTCTCTCGGCCGAGACGGCCGTGCAACTGGCGAAGGCAAAGTCATGGAATGGCGGGCTATCGAGCCTGCGTTCGCTCTCCGACGAAGCCGCAGAGGCGCTGGCGGGCTTCGAGGGCAAGGGGCTGTTGATTGCCGGGGTCCCGCTCTCCGATCGGGCCGTGCGTGCGTTGGCCGGCTTCCGGGGGAAGAGCCTGTATCTCGTCGTGTCCCGGCTCTCGGAAGAGTCCGTGAGAGCGCTGGCCGCATTCAAGGGCGACCAGCTCTCGCTCGCGGGGCTGCAGGAGCCGCCGGCCGGGCTTGCGGAACTTCTGCCGGAGTTCGCGTGCAAGAATCTCAGCCTCCACCCATGGGAGTTCTATCTCGGCAGCAGGCAGCCGGTGACGCCGGCCGACGCGCGTCTGGTGGCGGCCTACGCTGGCCGCCTCGGGAAAACCTGCGTGCTGCCCGGTATCACCGGCTTCGGGACTCCCGCTGCGATCGAGATCGCGAACACGCTGGCCGCCTCAGCCGGTTCGCTTTCGATTCCCAACCTGAAGCTCGTATCACCCAGGACGCTCACGGCCCTGATCGAGAAGGGCAACATCGAACTGCCGCCGATCGAGTTGATCGAGCTGATCGAGGAGCCCGACGGCAGTTTCAACGACGACTTCGTGGTCCCCAAAGACTTTCCGACCCGCGGGCGACGAAAATGAGAGCCGCTCCAGTGCGAAGGGCGGCCCGGAGCGATATCGCAGGAGATGCTCGAGGCTCTGAAAATGGCCGGCACATCACGGTTGATGAGTGTGATGCGAACGCTCGCGTCCACTGAAGACCCGCTCTTCTCCCAGGCGACGACGTCGGCGGACACGGACGAGCCGCTGAGGTGGGGCGCTGGTGGGGCGTTGGGTGGCGCTGGTGGACGGCTGCAGCATCCGCGACAGGGCGATACAGCTTTCGCAGTTCGGTAACCGGTCTCTTTGCCGAAACTGCCCTGCAGGACCCCAGCCCGGCGTGACGCAGTTTTCGGCCGCCGCCGAGGCCTGGGCCGACGGTAGGCTCGATACCGCCATTGGGATCAACGGGCCGCTCGTCCGCTACGCGGTCGGGCGGATGCGGGTCGCCAGCCACAGGCTTGCGAGCGTCACCACCGCGGCGAGGATGCCGACGGTTCCGAAGTGACGGAGCGGCTCGCCCGCCCCACCGTCGACGATGAACCCGCCACACGTCGTTCCCAGTCCGCTTGCGATGTGTTGGACCGACGAGTTGATCGACATGAAGCCGCCACGGCGCCGCGGCTCGATGCTTGCCGTGATCAGAGACATGGCGGTCACCATCCGGCTGGCATTGCTGGCCATCAGGACGGCCGCAACCGGAGCCGCGCCCAAGATACCGACCGCGGGAAGGTGCGTGAGCACGAGCATCGTTCCGGCGGACAGGGTCACGACGCCGAACAAAACGGGAAGTGCGCCGGCGCGGTCTACGAGCCTGCCCGTCAGCGGTGTCGTCACGAACGCGAGCAGGCCGCCGGCGATAAAGATGGCGGGGAGTTGGGCCTGAGTCACGCCGACGTTGGCCACCAAGGAGGTGCTGATGAAGGGAATCACGGAAAAGGCTCCGAACATCAGCATCGCGATCAGCGAGAATCCACGGATATGCGCGGGGATCGTCAGGAGTTCGAGCAGGTGTGTGAAGGGATGCTGCCTCGGTTCATCCACGTGAGCGGGTACGGGCGGCAACGACCATGCAGCCAGCCCGAGCAGCGGCACCCCGAGCGTTGCCAAGGCGAAGAACGGCGCCTGCCAGCCGAGCCGGGTGCCCAGTGAGATCCCCAGCGGCACGCCCACCACCGACGCCACGGCGAAGGACAACATGAGCGTGCCCGTGGCGCGGCCGCGACGCTCCGGAGGAAACAGATCCGCCACGATCGCAAGGGCCAAGCCACCGTGGATGCCGCCGAAGGCACCGGTCACGCAACGCGCTGTCAGGAGTCGAGGGAATGTGGTTGCAAGT
>JBIIMX010000372.1:0-3862 GCA_044337765.1 Pirellulales bacterium
CCGTGTCACCCATTTCGCTGGAGAGTCTCCAGAGCACACGGCTGGGCAACTGGCTCGTGACCGGCGCGCTGGAGATGATCCAGAGTCAGGTACCACAACTGAGCCGAACGTTCATCGGCCGGGATCCCGACGATGGTTCGACGTGGCTGCGAGTGATGCTTCGCGCCCATGAACGACAGCCCTCGACTCAGAAACGTGCGATCATCGACCAGGTCAATCGGATCGTGGCCGAGGAATTCCCCGCTCGTGCGGATCGGCCTGCAGGAGAGGTCACGGGCTTCTTCGTGCTTCTGGCACAGCTCGTGCAGCGGATGCTTTCCGATCAGTGGCTCACGTTTTTTCTCGCTGCGGGGGGCATCTTCCTGCTCCTGGCTGCAAGCTTTCGCAGTCCCCTGATCGCGGCGGTGGCGCTCGTGCCCAATGCCCTGCCGATCTTCGTCGTGCTCGGTCTCTTGGGCTGGGCTGGAGAGCGGATCAACATGGGCACCGCAATGATCGCCGCGGTCTCGATGGGACTCTCAGTCGACAGTTCGATCCACTATCTCGCCTCCTTCCGCCGCCGGCTCGCTTCGGGCCAGCCCATCGCCGCCGCACTCGAAACAGCCCACCAGACCGCTGGCAGGGCGATGATCTTCTCGACGCTCGCGCTCGTCGTCGGATTTCTCGCGCTCACCACCAGCGGGTTCATCCCCACCGTCTCGTTCGGTGCGCTCTCCTGCCTGACGCTCACCGGCGGACTGCTCGGCAACCTCGTCGTGCTCCCCGTGCTGCTGTCCCTGCTCGCACCGTGGATCCGGCCAGGCTGTCGAACCGACACAAACACGCTACATTCGTCCCTTTCAGCCACCGCTGCCAGGAGCCTCCCATGAACCAGGAATTTTCCCATCTCCGCACCGGCGGCGCCGCCGGCGGGATCCACGCTGATCCAGCCGCGCGGCCGGAAGCCATCGAGGCCGACGCGGTGGTCACGTTTCTCACTGAAGGAGGCATCGGCGCCGGCGTCATCGCCGAGATCGACCGAACGACCGGCGGGCTCCTCTCTCGGCTGGCTGCGTCCGGGGAAATCACCGGCAAGCGGTACGAGTGCGTGCCGATCCTCGCGGCCCCAGGGCTCAAGGCCGGCCAACTGGTGGTGGTGGGCCTTGGCAGGCGGGAGGAGGTCGATGCGGGCGTGCTCTACCGCGCCGCGGCGACGGCCGCAAAACATCTCTCGGGACGGCCGCGGACGCGGGTCGCGTTCGTTGCCGACGGCTGCTGGACCACCCGGCAGACGGAACAGGCGGTGGCTGGTGCCGCCGTCGGCATGGTAGGGCAGGATCTCTACCGGGCCGACAAGAAACGCACACGGTTCGGGACGACCACCTGGCTGGTCGCGCCGCCCGAAGCAGTCGCCCGTGGGATCGTGATCGGCGAAGGCGTCAACCTCGCGCGTCGACTGGTCAATACACCGCCGGACGATCTCTACCCGCAGACCTTCTCCGAGGAGGCCGCTGCCGTGGCCGGCCGCACCGGCATGGAGGTCGAGATCTGGGACGAGCACCAGCTCGTACGGGAGCGCTGCCAGGCGATCCTTGCGGTGGGCCGGGGGTCGAATCGCGCGCCCAGGCTCGTGATCCTCCGCTACCGCGGCCCGGGTGCCGGCACTGGCGAGCCCGACATCGCCTTGGTCGGGAAGGGCGTGACCTTCGATTCGGGCGGCCTCTCGCTGAAGCCCTCGGATGCGATGCTCACCATGAAATGCGACATGGCCGGCGGGGCGGCGGTACTGGCTGCGGCAGCCACGATCGCCGCGTTGAAGCTGCCGGTGAACCTCCTGGCTGCGATCGGCCTCGCGGAAAACATGACCGGCTCGGCCGCCTACAAGCTCGGTGATGTGATCACTGCGCGAAGCGGCACCACGATCGAGGTGCACAATACGGATGCCGAGGGTCGGATCGTTCTGGCCGACGTGCTCGACGTCGTCCGCGGCTTCAAGCCGAAGCGGATCATCGACGCCGCCACGCTCACGGGTGCCTGCATGGTGGCGCTCGGCCACGACGTCGCCGGTCTGTTCGCGAACGACCAGACCTGCTGCGACGACGTCGCCCGTGCGGCCCGCGCCGTCGGAGAGCCGGTCTGGCAACTGCCGATGTATGCGGACTACGACGACCAGATCAGGAGCGAGGTGGCCGACATCAAAAACGTCGGCGACGGCCGCTGGGGAGGCGCCATCACGGCGGCCAAGTTCCTCGAGCGGTTCGTGGGCGGCATTCCCTGGACCCACGTCGACATCGCCGGCCCGTCATTCGCCGAGAAGCCCCGCCCATGGATCGACGGCGGCGGCACCGGAACGCTCGTGCGGCCACTGGTGGAACTGGTCCGCGGCCCGGAGTAAGGGCCGGCGAAGAACTCTAATAGTTGACACTTGTGCCTCACGAGTTGGCCGCGGTTCGGGGCTGACCGGACCCCATCGCCGGACGTTCGCTACGGCCATCCTGGCCTTCGCTCACTCGATGCTGACTGCGCTCCGGCATCCTGCCTGCGCTTGTCAGCAACGCCGGCTCACGGGGCCCGGCCAGCCCCTCACGGATTCTGCATTCGAAACCGGCAACTCCACCGTGCTCGGGGTCATAAAAGCCCCGGCGTAAGCCGGGGGATATAAACCGGGGGATATGAGCCTTTAGCATCCGACGCTCGCGGCGTTGGTCGCCCTTACAACAGCGTCCCCAACTCGTCGACGAGTTCGCCGAACCGCGAGAGCGCGGTCGCCACCGGCTCGGGCTTTTCGAGATCCACGCCCGCGTCGCGGAGCAGATCGAGCGGCCACTTGGAGCAGCCGCCCTTGAGGAACGCCAGGTAGGCCTCCAGTTCCTTCGTGCCCCCCTCGGCCACCCGTTTTGCCAGCGTGATCGCCGCCGACAGGCCGGTGGCGTATTTATAGACATAGAAGGCGTTGTAGAAGTGCGGGATGCGGAGGCACTCCAGCTCCAGCTGCTTGTCGACGACAAACCGCGGACCGAAGTAGGCGTCGAGCAGCTCGCGGTAGATGCCTCTGAGGCGATCGAGCGTCAGCGGCTCGCCCGCTTCGGCCGAGGCGTGGCTCTTCCGCTCGAACTCGGCGAACATCGTCTGTCGCACGATCGTGGCCCGGATGGAGTCGATCTCCCGGGCGAGGATCGCGGCACGTTCCTTGGTCGATGTCGCGCGCTCGAGCAAGAGCCGCGTCAGAAGCTGCTCGTTGAAGGTACTGGCCACCTCCGCCACGAAGATCGTGTAGCCGGAGTAGTGGTAGGGCTGGGCCTCGGCGGAATACCGCGTGTGCATCGAGTGCCCCGCCTCGTGGGCCAGAGTGAAGACATGCTCGATCGCCTCCTCCTGGAAGTTCATGAGAATGTAGGGATCGGAGTCGTAGGTCCCGGAGCTGAAGGCCCCCGACTGCTTGCCGGCGTTGGGATACCTGTCACACCAGCGGCCAAGCAACCCGCGCTCTAGCTGCGTGCTGTATTCAGCCCCCAGCGGGGCGAGCGATTCGATCACCACCCGCACCGCGTCGTCCCAGGTGTGCCGCTTTTCCAGTTCCGGCACAAGCGGCACATAGCAGTCGTAGTGGTGGATCTCGTCGAGTCCGAGAATCAGCTTTCGCAAGTCGTAGTACCTGTGCACGATCGGCAGGTGCGAGTGCACCGCCGCGATGAGCTGGTCATAGACGGCAATCGGCACGTTGTCGGCAAACAGGGCCGCCTCGACGGCGCTGGGATAATGCCGCACCTTCGCCGCATACGCATCCCGCTCGTTGGAGCCCGAGAGCGTGGCGGCGAGCGTATTGGCGTGCGCCTCGTACTGGGCATAGTACTGGTGGAATGCCGTCCGCCGCACGTCCCGC
>JBIIMX010000374.1:0-3848 GCA_044337765.1 Pirellulales bacterium
CCTTCTTCAATTTCGGCGGCGTGGCTCGTGGGCCGGCGGATGACGCCGTCGATACCACTGTCGGTTCATGGCACCCCGGCGTCTGCCAGATCGTGATGGCTGACGGTTCCGTTCAGGCGATGTCGGCGGCCATAAGCCAGACGACGCTCACCCGGCTCGGCGACCGCCGCGACGGCCAGGTCATCGAAATCCCCTGAGCACGGAAGCCACGAGTCGATGATCAACACCTGTTCTCCTCACTGGCGCGCCACGACAGGTGCGCTCTGCCTCGCTGCCATCGCGGTCTTGCCTCTCGCCAGCGGCTGCAAGCGGTCGAACCTCGTGAAAGTGCGGGGTCGCGTGACCGATACCAACGGGAGCCCGATCCCGTTGGGACGTGTCGTCATCGACAGCGGCAACAGCCCAACGGGTGCCTGGGGGCGGATCAAGTCTGACGGTCGGTTCACGATCGGCACACTCCAGGAAAACGATGGCATGGCCCCCGGCACGTATCGCGTGGCGATCCTCGATACGAGCACACCGGACGGCCCCGAGGGGCCTGGCAAGCAGTTCGTAGACGGCCGGTTTGCCGACTATGCCACGTCGGGCCTCGAATTCCGCGTGCCCGAGCAGACCGACTGGCAGATCACGGTCGAACCTCCCAGCCCGGCCCGCGGTCGCCGCTAAGCGGAAAAATTGGCTCTCGAGATTCGGCACGTTGCGTGCACCACGGCGACAGGTCTGCCGCGCTGATTGCACGTGGCATCACCGGACTCGGGCTGGGCGATGTGCCGAACGTCTCCGCCCCGTAGCCGGTGCTACACCCAAGTCGAAAGTGCCCTAGCGGGCCTCGTCCGTCGGAGGGCCTTCATCCTGGTCCGTGCCGCCTCGTCGTCGCGGCTTCTGCTCGTCGTGCCGCCTGAAGACAGCGACCACGTCTTCGATCGGCACGACGTAGAGCAGGTTGTTCTGCTCGAAGTCGACCGGAATCGAGTTCTTGGGATGAAACAACACCTTGTCGTACTTCTCGATCGGGAAATCGGCATCACGCTCCACCTGCAGGCTCACCTCGACGACCCGCCCGGTGATCGTCGGTATCTCAGCCTGATCCGGAAGCACGATCCCGCCCCGCGTCGTATGGCGGCTCTCGTCCTTGCGGATCAACACCCGCATGCCCAAGGGTTCGACAAATTCATTCATGACTCTGTCCTCGATCGGCTGCTGCTCGCACACATCCACTGCCGCAAGGAATGCCGCGGCCGACACTGTTGTATGCACCAGCCACGCCGCCACCAACCGTCCCTCGGCAGGCAGGGCTTTGCAGCGGCCTTTATCAGCCGTGGAGCAGAAACGCGGCGCACCACTGCCCCGATCGGGCCCCACCACCAGCAGGAGGGTTGCACCGAGGAACCTCTCTCGGGCGGCGATGATGGGCGAGAGCGACGAAGGAGTCCGTTTTTCGAGGCAATTTCTGGCTGGCCCCAGCGGCCGCAGAACGCCACAATCCCGCCCCCGCGGCCGATCCGCCGACTCCGGCCGTCCCTTTCGCTTTCCGACGCGACACGAGCCACCTATGGACGCACGTCAGCCACCAGGCCCCGCTCCGAGCCTCGACCCCAGCCTCGGCATTGCAGCCATTGCGTTGCACCAGCCCAAGTGGGAACTGGAGAACGGCTGGTTTGGCGATGCGATGCCCCGCAAGTTCGCCCACCACACCGGCATCGAAGCCCGCGGGATCTCCCTCGACGACGAGGTGACGATGGGGATGCATGCCGTCCGTCAACTCCAGCGAGAGACCGGATGCCATCTGGCTGCCTGCCGTGGCTTGGTCTTCGTGTCTCCCTCTTTCATTCCGCCATCGATCGCACAGCGGCACCTGCAGGCCGACCAACGTAAACTCGAGCAGCCCGGCCATGCCGCCAGACTCCTGGCCCGAAAACTCGGCATGCAGCGCTGCCGCACCGTCGGCCTGAACTGGTTCTGCTGCGGCTATAGCCGGGCCTTCTCCCTCGTCTGCCGCCGCTGGGCCCCGCGGCTCGGCCTGCGGGACGACGAATTCCTGCTCGTTGTTGCCTCCACCCGCATCAGCCGCATCACCGACTACAGCATTCCCCAAACGGCGGGCCTTTTTGGCGACATGGCCTCGGCCACGCTGCTCGCGCCGGCGACGAGCCGGAAACACCCGGTGCATTTCACGATCGTCCACGCCGACGCCGAGAAGCAGCCGGCCGATCGGCCGGCGTTCGATTTCCATATCCGGCCGCAGGTTCCCGTACCCGCCCCGGGCGGCGGAACACTCCGCGACGTTGAACGATTGGTCTACACGCTCGACGGCATGGCGATCGCCGAGATCGCCCCGCGAGCGATGTCGGCCGCCGTCGCCAAAGCGCTCGCCGATGCGAGCCTTTCCGGCGGCGATGTGCGCTTCGTCGTTCCGCATCAGGCCGGGTCGGGCATCGTCCGGTTCACCGGAATGCAGCTCGACGCTCACGGCATTCGCGGCGAACTGATCAACGGACTCACCAGGCGAACGGGCAACGTCAGCGCCTGCTCGATTCCACACGCTCTCAAACATACATGGGAGCGGCTCAGCGGGCTGATTGCCTGTCCCACCGCCGCGGTGGGCAGCCCTGGCCGCCCCGAAGTGCTGCAGGGCTGCGTCCTGCTGCGAGCCACTCCCTACCATGAGCGGCTCGCAAACACGGCCGCCTGACGCTCGCCATCCAGGCGAAGCTACACGCCGCTGACCGAGTCGGCCCGGCAGCCGGCGGTGGTCGTCTGCTCACTCGAGCTCGCGGTCAAGAAACGTATAGCCCAGCGCATCCATGAACGCCCGCTGCCGGTTGTCTGCCGCGCCGCCGTGTCCCCCCTCGATGTTCTCGTAATACAGCACCTGCTTGCCCAGTTCCTCGAGCCGCGCGGTCATCTTGCGGGCATGCCCCGGATGCACGCGGTCATCCCGAGTGGAGGTCGTGATCAAGATCGGCGGATACGTCCGCGAACGGTCCAGGTTGTGATACGGAGAAAAACCGCGGATGAATTCCCACTGCTCGGGTTCATCGGGGTTGCCATACTCCCCCATCCAACTCGCGCCTGCCAGGAGGGTGTGAAACCGCCGCATGTCGAGCAGCGGCACCTGGCAGACGATGCCGGCGAAAAGATCGGGCCGCATGGTCAGCATGTTGCCCATGAGCAGGCCGCCGTTGCTTCCACCCTTGATGCCCAGGTGCTGAGGCGATGTCACCTTCCTTGCGACCAGATCCTCGGCCACCGCGATGAAGTCTTCGTACGCCCGAGGACGCTTCTCCTTCAGGGCCGCCTGGTGCCACTCAGGGCCGAATTCGCCACCACCGCGAATGTTGGCGATGACGTAGACATGCCGCTGCTCCAGCCACGCCGCGCCGGCGATCGGCTCGTAGCCCGGCAGCAACGGAATCTCGAAGCCGCCATAGCCATAGAGCAGCGTGGGCGTGGTGCCGTCGTTCGGCAGATTTTCCGGGCCGATCTGAAAGTAAGGAACCCAAGTGCCATCCGCAGACATCGCCTCATGCTGGCTCACCCCCAGCCCGGCGGCATCGAAAAATGCCGGCGACTGCTTGAGCCGCTCCGGAACCGGGGCCTCGATGCCAGCCTTGCCAAGCGACAGGGTCGAGGGCTGAAGAGAACTTGCCGTGATCAGAAAGAACTCATCCGTCTCGAGGTCATCCACCGGGATGCAGGAGGCAGTGCCGTAGTCCGGGAGTCCCTGCAGCGGCTGGCGTCGCCACGCGTTGTCACGAAAGGTGAGCGTGAACAGCCGACTGCGGACATTGTCGAGAGTGGTGACGATCAGGTGGTTTCGCGTCGAGGCAAAGGAGATGAGCGACGTC
>JBIIMX010000373.1:0-3848 GCA_044337765.1 Pirellulales bacterium
ACCGTCACGCCATCCAGGTCGGCGCCCACGAGAGGATCCGGACGCGAAGCCTGGATCGGATCGGGTGCGGAGCCGATGCCAAACATTTCGGATGCGCCCGACAGCCGGGAACTGTCCACGTCGACGGGGCGGGTCGCCTGCTGCTCCGAGGAAAACCTGTCAGACGTCATGGCTCGCTCGTCTGCCTTGGCCGCAGCGGCGTGAAAAGGCAAAGTTGCCCGACTAGGATTCGAACCTAGACAAAGGGAACCAAAATCCCTTGTGCTACCGTTACACCATCGGGCAGTGCCAATAATTTAGCACAGGCTCCCGAGGAACGGTGAGGCACCCTGTTTTCACCCCGAACCTGCTCGAGGTCCGCTTCACTCGGCGGCAAAGCCGCGTTCAGCCAGCCAGCGACGGCATTCCACCGTCCAAGGATGATGCTTCGCCGGATCATAGGGTCGCACGCCGAGCCCGATGCCGTGGGGCCCCTTTTCGTAGACATGCAGCTCGAAGGGCCGGTCGTGCCGGTCGAGCGCCGCCGCCAGATCAAGCACGCCAGCCAGCTTCACGGTCTTGTCCTCGACGGTGTGCAAGAGAAACACTGGTGGTGTTTTCTCGTTCACGGCCAGTTCGCCGGAGAGCTCCCGTTCAAGTTCTTCTGGAGGATTCTCGCCGAGCAGGTTCCGCTTCGAGCCGACGTGCGTGTTCGCCGCCAGCATGCTGACGACCGGGTAGCAGAGCACGCCCAACGTCGGCCGCGACGGCTGCCGGTCGATCGTATCCTCGGCGGCCGGATCGCCATCGTCGCCATGCGTGAGCAGCGTGACGGCGAGATGGCCGCCTGCCGAACTGCCCATCACGCCCACCCGTGACGGATCGATGCCCAGCCGCGCATGCTCCGCCCGCACGAGCCTCATGGCCCGCGAGACGTCGCCGAGCATGACCGGATGCCGATAGCCCTTGCTGCCCAGCCGGTAGCGAAGCACGAACGCGGAGATGCCCTGGGAGTTGAGCCATCGGGCGTAGTCGCTGCCCTCATGGTCGGCCAAGCCGCCGTAGCCACCTCCCGGACAGACCACCATCGCCGCCGTCGGCCGCTTCGCACCGGCCGCCGGCCACCAGGCCACCACAGGGATGTCCTGATCGGCGGTGCCGAGCGCGCCTGGGGCATCGCCCGGCCAGAGCCGGATCGTTTCGGCGGCAGCGTCGGCAGCGACTGCACGCCCCGCCCCGAGCAGGAGAATGAGCAGCCACACGAGCAGGGTGTCGCGAATCGCCGTCGTGATGCTCATCGCAGTCTCTTTTCTTTTGGACAATCGTGTGCGTCGTCTCTTCAGCAGGCGACCGTCCGCTGCATGAACTCGATGCTCTCGCGGGCAAGCCGTTCCGCGCCGGGCGTGTAGTCGAAGACTTCGACGCTCACCCATCCCGGATAGCCGACCTGTGCGAGCGCACGGAAAATCGGCACGAAGTCGACGTCGCCGAAGCCGGGCCCTTGGAGATTCACGTCGTTGGCGTGGAAGTGCTCGAGGTGCCGGGCACTGGCATGGATGATTTCTGGAATAGAGTGCGATTCACTCGCCATCGCCTTCACGTCGAGGTGCAGCCGCACGTGAGGCGACCCGATCCGCTCGATCAGCCGGCATGTCTCCACCGCCGTGGTGAGCACGTCGGTCTCCACCGGCGAGAGCGGCTCGAGCGCCACGACGGTGCCGGTCGATTCGAGCACCGGCACGAGCCGGGAAAACACGTCGTGCAGGTGGTCCGTGGCCTGCTCGTGGGAAACGCCCGGCAGCAGGCTCCGCTGCTTCGGCGACCCGAACACGAGCACGCGACCGCCGAGATCGGCGCAGAGCCGAGCCAACTCGCCGAGGTAGGCGACCGTCCGGCCCCGCACGGCGGCATCGGGGTGCGTGACATGGAATCCCTCCGTCTTCGCCAGCAGCCAGTGGAGACCCACGCAGTCGAGCCCGGCTGCGGCGAGCGTCCGCCGGATCTCCGCGCGGGCGGCGGCGGAAACGTCGGTGGCCAGCGGTGCGAGCGTGAAGGGGGCGATCTCGAGGCCCGTGTAGCCGCACGAGGCAGCGCACTCGCAGGCCTTGGCGAGTGGCCAGTCGGCAAAAGTCTCGTTGCAGATCGCGTATCGCATGAACATCCTTGAATGGTTGCCCTACGAGACAGCCGGCGAACCGGCGGAGGGCGGCATCTGGGCCGCGTCCCCGGCGGCCTTGGCCAGCTTGCTCGTGACCGCGAACGAGAGCTGCTCCAACTCGATCGCCAGATCCACCGCCACGATCTGCACCTGCGGCGGCAACGAGAGCGTGACCGGCGCGAAGTTCACGATCCCTTCGATCCCGGCGGCGACCAGCCGTTCGGCCACGGACTGCGCGTGCTGGGCGGGCACAACGATCATGCCCAGACGAATACCCGAGGAATGCACCACCTCCGGCAGTTCATCGAGAGACCGCACGAGAATCCCCTGGATCGTCTGCCCCACCTTCGCGGGGTCGGCGTCGAAGGCCGCATGGATTGAAAAGTTCTGCCGACCGAAGCCGCGGTAGCCGAGCAGCGCCTGGCCGAGGTTGCCCACGCCGACCATCACCACAGGCCACGCTTGGTTGGTGCCGAGGATGTCACGCATCGCCCGGATCAACTCGTCGCAGCGGTAGCCGACGCCGGGATAGCCGAACTGACCGAAGAAGCCGAGGTCTTTCCGCACCTGAGCGTCGCTGAAGCCAAGCAGCGTGCCCAACTGCCCGGAAGAAATCGTCTGCTGACCGACCGCCTCCAGCCGCTGCAGTTCGCGCAGATAGAGGCTGAGGCGGCTGACCACCACTTTGGGCACGGAAGCATCGGAGGGAATTTCTCCCTGCGGGCTAGTCGGCGGTCGTTGGTCTGGCATCGGAGCCCCCTGGGCCGGAACGGGCATGAATCTACCGGGATACCCCGCAAAAACCAATCAAGATGTATCGGAAATACCGTTCGCAACGAATGTAACGCGCCTGGGGGACTGGAAAAACAGCGCGGATTGCGGGGACTTGTCAACGTGCGGTGACTTTGTGGCCGATCTTTGAGGAGGTGCGTCCGTGGATTGCCACACCGCGCTCCCAGTGGTTCGTTCCCTTTCTCTCCTTCCAGTTCCAGGAGCCGTCCTCAACAGAGGCAGCAGACATGAAAAGTACGTGGCTTTGTTGTTTGCTGGCACTCGTCAGTATCGCTTCGTCGGGCCAAAGTGCCGACGCGGCCTACTGCGGGCTTGCCAGCTACAAACACGACGGCACGAAGATGACCACGGTCAGCTTCGCGCAGGCTCGTGAAGGGTGTTCGAGTTGTGAGACGTCCGCCAGCGAGCCGAGCTGTGCCAGCAAGCCTTCGTGCTGCGGCACACGGCTGGTGAAGGACGTCGTGTACGAGCAGAAGCAGTACACCTGCTACAAGACGATCTGTGAAAAGGTCGTCGAACAGAAGCAGATCGACTGCGTCCGCTACGAGACGGAGAAGTCGTTCAAGGAGGTCGAGTACACCGTGTGCAAGCCGGTGTGGGAGACCCGTTCACGCACCATCAACTACACCGTCTGCAAGCCGGTGTGGGAAACGGTCGTGAAGGAGATCCCCTACACGGTCATGAAGCCCGTGTACGAGACCAAGACCCGTGAGATCCGCAGCACGGTCTGCAAGCCGGTGTGGGAGACGATCACCAAGGAGATCCCCTACACGGTCTGCAAGCCCGTCTACGAGACCCGCGAACAGACCTACACCGTCTGCAAGCCCGTCTACGAGACGATGACCAAGGAGATCCCCTACACGGTCTGCAAGCCCGTCTACGAGACCCGCGAACAGACCTACACCGTCTGCAAGCCCGT
>JBIIMX010000375.1:0-3844 GCA_044337765.1 Pirellulales bacterium
CGGGTCGGGGAGTCTGTGCGACGCGGCGGTCGTCGCCGCCGGCTGGATGGTGGCGAAGGCCCGCGCCAGCACGTCGGCGTAGAGCCGGTGCCCGGTCTCCACGTGGGGGTGAACGCCGTCGGTCGAAAACAGCAGTGGCGTGGCGGTGGCGTCGAGCTCCTCAGGCTTCTCCCCCTTGAAGACGAGCGAGCCGTCGGCGATGCGGCGGTTGACCTCGACGCCATAGTGCACCGAGGGAATGGCGTAGTGGTCGGCGACGGTCTCCATGGTCGATGCGGCGCGGGGGAACACGCCCTTGGCGAGATCGGCAAGCATCGGCTCGGAGAGCGTGTAGACGAAGCAGATGTCGGTCGTTGGATCAGCACGCAGTATTTGCCGAACGATCCCTTCCATGGTGGCCATGATCTGTGTGGGCGGGACTCCGGTGTCGTTGACCGCAAACTCGATGAAGACGAGGTCAGGCTCATGGGCGATCACGTCCTGCCCGACTCGAAACACGCCAAGGTCGGAGCCCGTGCCGCCGATCGCCGCGTTGATCTCGCGGATCTGAGCTTGTGGAAATTGTTTCTTCAGCCAGTCGGACGAGTACACCCGCCAGCCCGGTGCGGCCGTGATGCTGCCGCCGAAATAGGCCACGCGGACAGCCTGGCCAGCCTTCGCCTTGGCAAAGAAATTCGGCAGCCCGCCCCGCGGCCGGCATTCGACGGCCGTGACCAGACTGGGAGCGTTGGCAGGAGCATCGCCGTCGCCCGCGACGGTCTGGGCGGCGGCGTAGGCTCCACGCAACCCGGCGGGCGTCTCGGCAGCCGCGCTCGGCTGGCAGCGAAGCATCTCGCAGAGTAGCGACAAGCCAAGAATGTACGGACGACCGTTCGTGACCAGTTTCTGCATCCAAACCATGATCAAAACCATGTGCAAAACCATGAGCAAACCCCCGCGCAACTTGACACTCAACCTTCAACCACACAGCATACATGCCGTTGCCTTGGTTTTGCATTCGCCGATCCGCAGACACAGCTACGGGGCTCAAACACATGACGGTTCTTCTCCAGGGCAAGCGGACCGCTCGCCGCAGGTTCTCATGGCCGGCACTCTGCCTCAGCCTCGGGTCATTGGTCCTTCTGACCGCCGGTTCCGTTGCGTGGGCGGCCGAAAAGGGCAAGCCGCTCGAGGTGCTCTATATCACGGGGGGCTGCTGCCACGACTACGACGGGCAGAAGGCGGTGATCACCCAGGGCCTGGCTGCGCGGGCTCGGATCAATTGCACCGTGGTGCACGAGGGTGGCTCGAGCACCGACCACAAGATCTCCATCTATTCGAAGCCCGACTGGTCGAAGGGCTACGACGTGGTCTTCCACAACGAGTGCTTCGGGGCCGTGAAGGACCCGGAGTTTCTCAAGCAGATCGTTTCCGAGCACGAGAAGGGCACACCTGCCGTGCTCATGCACTGCGCGATGCATTGCTACCGGGCCGGGAATGACGACTGGTTCAAGTTCGTCGGCATCACGTCTCCCGGCCACGGTGCCCACTACGAATACACTGCCAACCTCATCGCCGAGCATCCGGTTCTCACCGGGCTCCCCAAGGCATGGGAGGTGCCGAAGGAGGAGCTTTATTACTGCGACAAGGTCTGGGACACGGCCCAGCCGCTGGCCGAGGCGATGAGCCGGGAGCGCAAAGCGAACCAGACCGTCATCTGGACGAACCAATACGGCAAGACCCGCGTCTTTGGCACGACGATCGGCCACTACACGCACACCGTCGAGACGCCGCAGTTTCTCGACCTCGTGACCCGCGGCACGCTCTGGGCCGCCGGCAAGCTTCAGGACGACGGCAAGCCGGTCGCGGAGTTGGCTGTTTCGCCGAGCGAGGCTGCAGCGGCCTCCGGATGGGCGGCTTCGGTACACCTTCCTGATGCGGAGCAGGCGAGGAAGGTATTGCTTTTCAACGGACGGGATATCGAGGGCTGGGAGGGGCACGTCGATCCCTACTGGTCGGTCGAGAAAGGTGAGATCGTAGGGCGAAACACCGAGGCCAACCCGCCGCAGGTGAGCACCTACCTGCTCACCAAGAAGCCGTACCGGAATTTCCGGCTGCTGCTCGAGGGCAAACTCGTGACGAGCGAGATGCACTCAGGCGTCGCCATCTGGGGCAAGAAGTTCGACAAGGATGGCGAGGCGTCGAGCTACCAGGGGCACCTCGTGATGTTTCCGTCCGGCTACGGGCTCTACGACCTCTACCGCCGCAACGGCATCAGCGGCGATCAGGAGGGGCGTGCGAAGGCCGCCGGCAAGCAGCACGATTGGAACCAGATGGAGATTCTCGCAATTGGCAGCCGAATCCGCTTTGCAGTGAACGGTAAAGAGGTGCTCGACTGGACCGATCCCAAGCCGGAGCTCTGCGAGGCCGGTCCGATCGGACTGCAATTGCACTCCAACAAGGTGCCGCAGGAGGTGCGGTTTCGTGGACTCGTGCTGGTGGAGGATCCAGCCGATGTGCTGGTGACCGCCAGCCCGACGCCGTGAGGGGTGCGATCACGAGCGGATTTCGCGGTCGCGGTTCGGCCTGTGCGGGTGGCGGAGAATTTGAGGCGTGCCACGTTAGGGAGAGCCCGAGCCCAACAAGATGGAATCTCGTTGCCACGTTAGGGAGAGCCCGAGCCCAACAAGATGGAATCTCGTTGCCACGCAGGGGAGAGCCCGAGCCCACCACGAAGGAATCTCGTCGCACTATTTATGTGCTATCATGCGGCCGGAGTTGGCAGGATTCCAGCCTGAGAAGGAGGTTTTGCGTGGCACGCGCGGCACTGGCACTCGAGGACGGCACGGTCTATTTCGGTGAGTCGTTCGGGGCCGCCGGCACGGTTTCTGGCGAGGTCTGTTTCAACACCTCAATGACCGGGTATCAGGAGATCCTCACCGACCCCAGCTACCGCGGTCAGATCCTCACGATGACCGCGCCGCAGATCGGCAACTACGGTGTGAACGAGGCCGACATCGAGAGTGGCACGCTGCAAATGTCGGGCTTCATCGTCCGGGAGGCCAGCCGAATTGCCAGCAACTTCACCGCCACGGGCACGCTTAGCGCGTATCTCGCCCGGTCGGGAGTCGTCGGGCTCGCCGGCATCGACACGCGGGCGCTCGTTCGTCGGCTGCGAATTCGCGGCGCCATGACGGGCGTGTTGTCGAGCGAGGTGCTCGATCCGGCGAAGCTCGTCGAGATGGCGAAGACCGCGCCGACGCTCGTGGGCCGGGATCTCGTCCGCGAGGTGATGCCGCCGTCGAACAGCGAATGGACCGAGCCGCTCGATGCCTGGGCGCGGCCGCTGCCGCAGCCGCTGGAAGGGGGCGTGTTCCCGCCGACGCCAGCCGCCCTGTCGGGGACGAAGCACGTGGTCGCGCTCGACTACGGTATGAAGTGGAATATCGCGAGGCATCTGGCGAGCCTTGGCTGCCGGGTGACCGTTCTGCCCGGCAGGGCCACGGCTGCCGAGGTGCTCGCGCACAAGCCCGACGGCGTGTTTCTTTCCAACGGCCCCGGTGATCCGGAGGTGCTCGGTTACTGCGTCGACACGGTCCGCGATCTGGTCGGGAAGGTGCCGATGTTCGGGATCTGCCTCGGCCACCAGCTCCTGTCGCTGGCCTGCGGCGCGAAGACGTTCAAGCTGAAATTCGGCCATCGCGGCGCCAACCAGCCGGTGATGGATCTCGAGACCGGCAAGGTGGAGATCACCTCGCAGAACCATGGCTTTGCCGTGGACGAGGCGACGCTGCCTCCGGAACTGGTGGTGACGCACCGCAACCTGAACGACGGCACGATCGAGGGCGTGCGGCACACGACTGCC
>JBIIMX010000376.1:0-3833 GCA_044337765.1 Pirellulales bacterium
GACCTTTTACGACCGCTCGCTCTATCCGACGTTCTCACTGCGAATCGGGTTTCTCCACCATGCCGACGGGCTGTGCATCGCCGCGCATGTCGTTGATAAGACGCCGCTGGTCAACGCGGCCGACCCCACCGTCAACCCAGCGGAGGGCTGGAAGGGCGACTGTCTTCAAGTGCGACTCATCGGCGACCCCACGACACCGCAACCGTACGCAGGCAAGCCGGGCGTCAAAGACTCGAACGACTCGATCAGCCACGTAACGATCTGGTACGCCACCGGCATATCGCAGCCGGCGATGACGCTCGAATACGGCATGGATTTCCATGGGCTGACAACCCTCGTGGGCAAGGATTCGGGCTGCGTCTTCCGGAAAGACTCCGATGGCAACGGCTACACGCTCGAGGCGAAGATTCCGTGGCAACGACTGCACGTCGGCAGCGGTCGTGGGCTGCGGCCCGGCGACTCGATCCCACTCACGGTGCAGCCGGTTTGGGGCAATGCTGCTGGTACGGCCAAAGCGATCACGTTCAGCGAGATTGTTGGCCGCGCTGGCGTTGACTTTAACGCGGGCTTTGGCGCGTGCTTCGAGGATCCGGGCACCTGGGGACGCGCGACATTCACACAGAAGGCCGACACGACGCCCAGCCCCAACCCGTCCTTGGCCGTCGGCAGCGACCCGGACGCCAAGCCGCTCATGCTTGAACTCACACTCGATGATCCACAGGCCAGCGTCATCAGCCTTGGCCTCTTCGACGGTGAGAGTGGGCTCGTCCGCAGCCTGCCGGTTACGGTGCGGCGAGCATCGCAACGCGGCGCGGAGTTCAAGCTGAATTGGGACGGTCTTGACGCCGACGGCAGGCCTCTTCAGCCCGGCACGTACCGGCTCAAGCAGCTCACACATCGGGGCATCGGTCAAAGGTTCATCGCTTCGTTGCACAATGCAGGCAATCCTCCTTGGCGGACCGACGACGGCCTTGGCCAGTGGGGCGGCGACTGGGCGCCGCCCCTGGCGGCCGCCGCCGATGCCGAGTTCGTCTATCTCGGCTGGGGCTCGTGTGAGGCGGGTCCGGCGCTCGTGTGCGTGAAAAAAGAACTCGACGCGAACGGCCTCTACCAGAAGGTTTGGGGAGCGACACCAGCCATGCACACCGACGTCGGCTTTCCTCTGACAGCGCTGACCACCGACGGCGAACGGCTGTTTGTCGCTCAGGACGGAAAAACCTACGGTGGCTATCACGACAAGAATGCCCACGCCTTCGCGGCGATCACGATCTACGACGTCAAGACGGGGCGGCCGCTGAACTTTCCGTTCGGCAAACCGCGGCTGCCGGTCGGCCGGTGGAAGCCCGACCGCTGCGCAACCGAGCGGGACAAGCCGCTCTTCGAACGCCGCAAGACCGGGGACTTCGGCCCGCAGCAGCTGTGCGTCAACCTCACCGGAATCGCCGTAGGCGGCGAGACGCTCTACGCCGCGATGTTTCTTGACGACAAAGTCTTGGCATTCAACTGGAAGACGGGCGAGACGATCAAGGAATATCCAGTCGCCGCGCCTTCGGGTGTGGCGGTCGACCCGCAGGGCCGACTGCTCGTGGCCTGCGAAAAAGGCGTGCTCAGGATCGATCCGGCCAGCGGCACGAGCCAAGCGCTCGTCGGGACGGAGCTCTCACGCCCGTGGGGCTTGGCCGTCGATGCCGCGGGCAACATAGCCGTGTCCGACTGCGGTAAGGCGATGCAGGTCAAGGTATTCAGGGGCGACGGCAAGCTGCTCCGCAGTGTCGGCAAGCCGGGCGGGCGGGCCTGGATCGGCCGTTACGATCCCAAGGGGATGCTGATGCCGGCGGGGATTGCGACAGATGCCGATGGGAAGCTCTGGGTGACGGAAAGCGACGAGTTCCCCCGGCGCGTGAGCGTGTGGGATGGGGCGGGCAGGAACGTCGGCGATTACCACGGCCCCTGCGTGCCGCAGACCGATCGCGGCATCGATCCGGTCAATCCGAGCCGCATCAACTGCCAGCTCGTCGAATACGAACTCGACTACGAGACCGGAAAGTTTACCTGTCTCGGCACGCTCTGGAGGCCGCACGTGGACGGCTGGACGCCGGTCGAAAACGTCGGGCGGGCGTCCCGTCTGCTCATACGCCGCGCCGAGGGACGAGAGTATGCGTTTCTCGATCACGGCTACAGCGACAGGTTGGGGCTGATCCTGATCCGCAAGGGGGATCACTTTCAGGCCTGCGGGTCGCTCGGTTATTCAGCCTGCGTGCCTGTGATGCGGTGGGGCAACGAGGAGTGTTCATTTGGCATGGTGCCAAACCCCGAACAGTGGCTCACGCCGGAGCAGTGGAAGGCCGTCCGCGAGCCGGGCGGGAATGGATTCTGCCATCCGATGCAACTCTGGCACACCTGGGTCGATGCCAACGGAGATGGTGTCGTGCAGCCGGAAGAACTTACGATTGAACGCCGCGACTGGGCGGACCAGCGGTCATGCGTGTTCACCGGAGTCGACGCCGACCTGACGCTCTCGGGCCTGGGCGGCTATGACCAGGTCTACCGGCTCCCCGTGAAGG
This sequence comes from Pirellulales bacterium, assembly GCA_044337765.1. GTDB lineage: Bacteria > Planctomycetota > Planctomycetia > Pirellulales > UBA1268 > CAMCQY01. The sequence goes on from JBIIMX010000376.1 coordinate 2,565, forward strand.
GCTTCACAGGCAGCGGGGTACCGGAGTATCCCGGCCGCAAAGAGATCAAGCCCCTGTTTACCAAGCAGACCAAGCCGGACGCCTCGATCTGGATCGATGCCGAGCACCAGCGGGTCTATGGCTTCGAGGCCAAGGGTGGTGATAGCCGGATGCGCGGCGAGTACGCGGGGGTGAGTTGCTACGACTTCGCGGGGAAATTGCAGTGGCTCTACCGCGACACGTGGCTCGGATTTGCTTCCGATGCACCGTTCTTCAAGCCCGGCTCGATTATCGGCGTCGGCAAGTTCATCGGGCAGGCCCAACGAGACGACGGCGTGGGGCTGCTCGTATTGCCCGGTTACTACGGCGACTATTCCATGCTCTCAACCGACGGGCTGTGGGTGCATTCTTTCTGTCAGGATAACCGTCTGGGAGGCGACGCCGGACCGGATACGGTGTTCATCGAGAATATGACCGGGATGTTCTATCGCGACGCACGAAGCGGCAAGGTCTACCTGATCGGCGGCGATATCGACGCCCGGGTCTGGGAGGTGACCGGATTGGAGACGATCAAGACAAAGGCCACCGATCTGACCATCACGCCCGCGGAGTGCACTGCCGCCACCGCGGCGGCCCGCAACCGCACTCCGGGCAAGGCATTGGCTCCCATCTCGATGACCAAGGCCGGCAAGATCGAAATCGACGGCAAGACGGCCGACTGGTCGACCGCCCGAGCGGCCACCATCGATGCCGGGGCCGGCCGTGGTGCACAGGTCTCGCTGGCATACGATGACACGCTCCTCTATGCGACCTTCAAGGTGGAGGATCGCTCGCCGATGGCCAACGCCGCCACCGATCCGGCGATGATCTTCAAGGGGGGCGACGTCTGCGACATCATGCTGGCCGCTGATGCAAAGGCCGATCCCAGCCGGATCAAGCCGGTCGCGGGCGACACGCGGCTGTCGTTCAGCGTGCTCGACGGGAGGCCCGCGTGCGTGCTCTTCCAGGCGGTGAGCACGGGAGCGCAGATGCCGAAGACCTTCGCGTCACCGACGGGCAACGAAACCTTCGAGCGGGTCCAGGTGCTCGACACGGCGCGGGTCGCGGTCGAGCGGACGCCGACTGGCTACATTCTCGAGGCGGCCGTGCCACTGGCCGAGATCGGGCTCGAGCCAGCAGAGGCTGCTGCCATTCGCGGTGACGTGGGCGTTCTCTTCGGAACCGATGGCGGCGGTCGGACCGTGCTGCGGGCGTATTACGCGAACAAGGACACGAGTGTGGTCGAGGACG
>JBIIMX010000041.1:0-14421 GCA_044337765.1 Pirellulales bacterium
CGTGGAACGGACGGTGGCCGACGGTATCCGCACCGCCGACATCGCCGGAGGCGGCCCGGCCGTGGGCACGAGGGCGATGGGCGATGCGATTCTGGCCCGGCTCTGAACCACGGCACCCGTCGTGCCAAACAAATCGGCTGGCGTCCCCCCGTTGGTCCCCGTGGCGGCAAGTTTTTAACTTGTCCGTGTCTCGACGCGGATTTCACAAGTTAAAAACTCGTGGCCACGGGTCGAACTTCGTCGGCCACGTCGATCGAGTCTATGATAATGCCCTGCGAACGCCGTAGGGTGGGCGCATTCTGGGAGCGATCATGAAGACAGAACGACCAGAGGCACACGACGCCGTCGCGACCGACCGGCGTGGTTTCGTCGGCATGGCGGCCACGGGGCTTGCGGCGGCGACGTTTGCGTCGCAGTCTGTGTCGCCGGGTACGGCGGCGGAGACCACCGTGGCGGAGGGGGAAAAGAATTTTCGGGAGCATCTGCTCGCGTGTCTCGGTGGGCCGTGGCCTCAGGCTTGTCCGCTGGATGTCCGCATGCGTGAGCCGGTCGAGTTTCGCGGGATGCGAATCGAGAGCGGTCGCAAGGAAGGCTACCGGATCGAATCGATCGACTACGAGGTCGAACCCGGAGATCGCGTGCCGGCGTTCCTGCTGATCCCCGACGGTGTCGATGCCGAGCACCCTGCCCCTGCCGTTGCGGTGTGGCATCAACACAACGGCGAGTGGCATCTGGGCAAGAGCGAGCCGGCCGGCCTGGCCGGCAACCCGATGCACCACACGGGAGCGGCGTTTGCCCGGGAGGGCTACGTGGTGATCTGCCCCGACGCCCTCTGCTTCGAGGAACGACAAAGCCCCGTCCTCGAAAAGGGCAACTTCGAGCGGTTCGAATTCCTGCGGCTCACGGTGGCCGGCCGCTGCATGGCCTGGAAGAATATTCTCGACATGCGGCGGGCGATCGACTGCCTGGCGGCTCGGCCCGAGGTGGATGCGAGCCGCATCGGCTGCTATGGCCACTCGATGGGCTCGACGCACACATGGCTCGTCGGCCCGTGGGACGAGCGGCTGAAATGCCTCGTGGGCAACTGCTGCCTTCCCACCTACGCGGCGATCGAGCGGATGCACCTGCTGCACTGTTTCCCCAATTTCATTCCGGGCATCCACCGCCATGGCGACACGCCGGACATCGCCGCCCTGATCGCCCCACGTCCGCTGCTGCTCAACTTCGGCGAACTCGACAAAGGCAGCCCGATCGAGGAGGTGCGGTCCGGCATCGAACGGATCGGGAAGGCCTATCGCGAGTCGGGCGTTCCAGACCGCTTCAGTTCGTTCATCGAGCCCGGCGTCGGGCACGTGCTCTCCGACGCGATGTGGCAGCGCACCCGCGAGTGGATGGCCCGCCACCTCAAGGCCTAGATTGCAGCCGAGATGCCCGTAGCGATGCTCTCTTCGACCAAAAACTCCGGCCGTGCTCTCGAGGAGCTGACGCTCTGGCGGCCCTACTGCCAGATGCAGACGGCGGCTGAGCCGCTGCACGTGGTTGCCGCGGAAGGGGCGTGGCTCGAATTGGACTCGGGCCAGAAGATCATCGACGCCCTCTCCTCGTGGTGGACTGTCTGTCATGGCCATCGGCATCCGCACCTCGTCGAGGCCATCGTGGACCAGGCCCGCCGCATGCCGCATGTCATGCTCGGCGGCATCGACCATCCGCAGGCCGTGCGACTGGCGGATCGGCTGGCGCGGCTGATGCCCGGCAGCCTGAACCATTCCTTCTTTTGCGACTCGGGCTCCGTGGCCGTCGAGGTCGCCATGAAGATGGCGGTGCAATTTTGGATGAACCGTGGCGAGCCGGCACGAAAGCGGTTCGTCGCCCTGCGGCATTCCTACCACGGCGATACGAGCGGCGCGATGAGCGTCTGCGATCCCGACGACAGCATGCACCGTCACTTTCGCGGGTTTCTGCTGGAGCAGTATCCGCGCGAGCTGCCGATCGACGAGGCGGGTTGGCGGTCGTTCGAGGAGTTTCTCGGGCAGGTCGGCGGGCAGTGCGCCGGCGTCATCGTCGAGCCGCTCGTGCAGTGTGCGACCGGCATGCGGTTTCATTCGCCCGACCAGCTGCGGCGGCTGGCGGAACTCACTCGCGAAGCGGGGCTGCTGTTCATTGCCGACGAGATCGGAACGGGCCTCTGGCGGACCGGCAAACGGCTCGCCTGCGACTGGGCAGGCGTGGTGCCCGACATCCTCTGCCTCGGCAAGTCGCTGACCGGGGGCACGCTGCCGATGGCCGTGACGATGGCGACCACGGAGGTCTTTGCGGCCTTCTACAGCGAGCATCCCGACCACGCGCTGATGCACGGGCCCACCTACATGGGCAATCCGCTCTGCTGCGCCGCGGCCAACGCGTCGCTCGACCTCTTTGAGCGGGAGCCGGTGGCACAGCGGGTGGCCGTGATCGAGCGGATGGGCCTGGAGTATCTCGAGCCGCTGGCCGCACTCGGGCACGTGCGGGAGGTCCGCTGCCGCGGCGGCTTTCTCGCCGTCGAGACGGAAAAAGCCTTCGAACGCCGCAACCTCGCGCCGCTGATCCTGGAGCGTTCCGTCTGGTTGCGGCCGATCGGCAATGTGGTGTACGCGGTGCCTCCGTTCACCATCACCGCCGATGAATTGCGTCAGGTGACCGACGCGATGGCGGCCGCGGTCCGGGCGAACGCGTAGGGCGGAACGGCCGGAGCACCGGCAAGATGAAATCGTACCGCCACGAGGGAGGAAAGAGTCCGTGGGTACAAGTTTTTAACTTGTACATGATTCAGACAAGATGAAATCTTGTCGCCACGGGGGAGAGACAAGATGCAATCTTGTCGCCACGGGGGAGAGGCAAGATGCAATCTTGTCGCCACGGGGGAGAGACAAGATGAAATCTTGTCGCCACGGGGTGGGCCGCTAAAAGACGTTCGGTACGAAGCGGCCGCCGCGGCAGCGCGTGAGATACTCGAGCGCGGCCACCTGGCCGGTGGTCTCGAGGGCATCGCGGTAGACGGGATCGTGAAAGCCCTCGATGTCGATGCTGCCCCGCCAGCCATGGAGCCTGAGCGTGCTGATCAGGTCGGTCCAGTTCGTGTCGCCGAAGCCGGGCGTGCGGTGGTGGGCGTATGGCATGCCGCCGCGGATGCCGTGCTCGCGGACCACGTCCCAGAAGACCGTCGCATCCTTGCCGTGGATGTGCCAGATGCGGTGGCAATAGCGACGCAGCTGCGGCAGCGGATCGACGAAGCTCATGATCTGGTGGCACGGCTCCCACTCGAGGCCGATCACCGGGCTCTCCACCTCGCCAAACAGTGCGTCCCACGCCTGCGGGGCATGGGCGATGTTGCGGTCGCCCGCCTCCCAGGTTCCGCGGGCCTCGCAGTTTTCGAAGGCGAGCCGCACCCCCTGCTCTTCCGCGCGGGCGGCGAGCGGCCGAAACACTTCGCCGAACCGCTTGTACGACTCTGGCACCGGCCGGCCGGGAATCCGCCCGGCGAAGCCCGACACGATGTCGCAGCCGAAATTGGCTGCGGCATCGATGAGTCGCTCCCAGTCGCGGACCGTTTCGGGGCTCGTGAGGGGATTGCCGTAGACGCCGATCGCACTCACGCGACGCGGCAGGTCGTCGGCGGCGACAGGGCTCGTCTCCAGCACCCGGCGCACGGCCACTGCCAGCCCGGAGAGGTCGGCCTCACCGACCGTTTTCCCGAAACTGATCTGGAAGGTCTCGAACCCGTGCGGCACGAGCTGCCGGACCAGCTCCGCGGTGCGGTCGTGAGCCGGAACGAGCGTGCCGATTCGGATGTCTTCGTGGGCGTTCATGTGGGAAGCCTAGGATACAATCGGGAAACCGGGAAGATTGTCACCTGGATCGAGACTGATCATGAACAAGGCTTTCTGCAAGGAACCCGATTCGAGCCTGCCGCCGCGGTGCCCGCGGTGTGGTGCGGACGGCCTGGAGGTGGGGCCGGATACACTCCGCGGCCACCTTGCCCCGGAGACGGCCGCGTCGCTCGGCGAGCCGGCTTACTGGTGCGCGACCGACGGCTGCAGCGTCTCCTACTTCGACCTTTTTGAACGGAGCGTGGACGTCGACGCCGCTCATGGGCTTTACTGGCCCAAGGATCCCACCGCCCCGCTCTGCTGCTGCCACGGCCTCACTGTGGACGACGTCGACGCCGACCTGGCGGAGCCGGTGCCCTTGCGGATCCGAGCGCTCGTGCAACAGGCTGGCCAGCCCGATGCCGCCTGCGCGACGAAGAGCCCCGACGGCCGCTCCTGCGTGGCCCGAGTGCAGCGGTACTCCATGCGGAAAAAACAGAAAGGCTGACAGCCGTCATGACGACGGCGTCCTCATGCGATTGCTGAGTTGGAACATCCACAAGGGGATCGGCGGCCGCGACCGGAGGTATTCGCTTTCGAGGATCATCGACTGCATCGAGGCGGAGAATCCCGATCTGATCTGCCTGCAGGAGGTGGACCGACTCGTGCGGCGGAGCCGGTTCGATGATCAGCCTCGGCTGCTCTCCCGCTACTTCCGGTCCCATGCGGTGTATCAATCGAATGTGGCCGTCCATAACGGGGGCTATGGGAATCTGGTGCTCTCCCGTTGGCCGGTGGCGAGCCGCCACCGGATCCTGCTCAGGCAGGGCGCGCGGAAGCCGAGGGGCGCACAGTTGCTGCTCATCGAAAGTCCCGAGGGTCCGTTGCACCTGGTGCACACGCATCTTGGCCTGGCGGAGCGGGAACGGCACTGGCAGATGAACCGCCTACTCGGTCACATGCTCTTTCGATCGGCCGACAACCTGCCGACGATGGTCGTGGGCGACTTCAACGACTGGCGTGACACGCTCGCCGACGCGGGGCTGGCCGCGAACGGGTTCGCTCAGGTGACCAGGCCCGCGGGAAAATTCAGGTCGTTTCCGGCGTGGCTGACGGTCGGCGCACTCGACAAGGCGTTTGTCCGTGGGCCGATCGCGGTGCGGCAGGCCCGGATCGTGAGGACGAGCCTCGCGAAGACGGCCAGCGATCACCTGCCGCTGGTGATCGATTTCCACCTGGATTCGTAGCCAGCCGCACCTCGCGGCCGAGCCTCACAATCCCTCGCACAACCGCAGCGTCTCGTCGAATGATCTCAGGCCCGCTGTGGCGCCGAGACCCGTCACGCAGCAGGCCGCCGTGGCGGCGCCGAGCAGCACGGCCTCGCGAAGCGGCATGCCTCGCAGGATGCCCGTGAGCATGCCGGCGAGCAGCGAGTCGCCGGCACCGGTGGTATCGACGACCGGACCGGGGGCCGGCACGCACGGGATCTCCATCAGTTCGCCCGCTGCGGGACTCAAGAGCGTGCCCCGCGTGCCCAGCTTGACGCCCACGATTCCTGCCGCGCCGTGCCGGCGGTAGCAGCCGATGATCTCCTTCGGGTCGGAGAGCCCGGTCTGGTGCACCGCCTCGTCGAGACTTGGAACATAGATGTCCACATACGGCAGAGCCGGCGCGAGGTGGGCGAGCGAGCCCCCGGATCCGCCGGTTTCGACCGCCACCCGGCAGCCCGTGGCCTTGATCGTCGCGAGCGCCTCGGCCAGCACCGGCTCGAGTGCGGGCAAGAGTCCGCAATAGCCGACAAGGGCCAGACGGCTGTTGCCAAAGTGGGCCGCCTGTCGGCGGATGAATGCGAGGTCGATCGCCTGTGGTGCGCCGACATGATGTGCGAAACTGCGTTCGCCGCTGGGGTCGATGAGCACTGCCGTCGTGCTGGTGGCGAGCGTGGCGTGTGGCTCGAGGGCCTGAGTGTCGATGCCATCGGCCGCCAGTCGAGTCCGCACGACAGTGCCCCAGAGATCGTCACCTACCAGGCTCGACGCCGCCACCCGCATGCCCAGCCGACGCATGGCAGTGCCCGTGTTGCAGACGATGCCGCCCGTGGTGACCTCGATGGGGTCGACATGGAGCAGCCGGCCGGCACCAACCGGCTGCGAGAGTGGCACAGGGCGGACGAGAATGTCGGCCACGCACGTGCCGCAGATGATGCAATCGATCGCGTTGCCGTGGGATGAATCGCCGTGGGGTCTGCCGCTCATGCCAACGCCTTGCCAGTCGAGAGGAATCGCGTTGCGTCAGCACCGGCTCCGTTCGCCGGCGACAGTCGCAAGGGTTGATTGAGGCAGGATTGTAGCTCCTTCTGCCCGACGCTTCGGCGGCAATCGTTATGTTTTTTTCGCGGCGGCTTACATGACCGACCGGTGGCTCCGGGGGAGGCAGAGCGGTACGACGCCGAGAAACTTGCCGCCACGGGGGGGAGCCGGGATCGGCGAAGCTGGAGGAGACGAGGAGGATGTCCGACTTGTTGTGCGTGCCATGTTGTTTGGGGTAGCAAGTCGGAATCTCCGAGCGACGGAAGCTTTGTCGTCCCGGCGGTGGGGTACATGCGGGGACGAAATAAGGGGCCGCCTCAACTCACGGACAAGTTGGAAACTCGCCGCCACGGGGGGCTAAAGAGGGAGGCCACCCAGACTTTGACAGCCGCAAAACGCCGCAGTAACCTGCCGAAATTACCCAAGCCCCCAGCCTTCTCGTGAGGAACAGTCGCCGTGCTTGCCGAACTCCTTTTCCGTCGTCAGCAGCATTCGCCCAGCACTGCCCGCCGGGAAGAACGTCTTGAGACCGCGCTGCTCGCGGCTCCCGAGCAACTCGAGCAGCGATTCGCGCTCACGGTCGGCCTCACGCTCAACAACGCGGCCATGGCAGCGGCGGGCTACACGCTGTTCGGCAGTAGCCTGAGCCCCACGACATACCTGATCGACAACCAGGGACGGGCCGTCCACTCTTGGACCAGCACCGGCGGCCAGACCTCCTCCTACCTGCTGGAGAACGGCAACCTGCTTCGCAACACGGTCCTGCCCGCGAACCAGCGGGTCTTCGGGCACAATGGATCGACCGGGCTTATCGAGGAGTTTGCCTGGGACGGCACCCGGGTCTGGTCGTTCCAGATGGCTACCGACACGTACCAACTGCACCACGACGCGATCCCCATGCCCAACGGCAACGTTCTTGCGATCGCGTGGGAGCGACACACTCGCGAAGAGGCGATCGCGATGGGCCGCAACCCTGTGCTTCTCAATCCCGCCACCAACAATGAAGTCTGGTCAGAGGCGATCTTCGAGATCAAACCGGACAGGACCGACGGCGAAGGCGGGGAGATCGTCTGGGAGTGGCACCTCAAGGATCATCTCGTGCAGAGCCGCTATCGCGACAAGCTCAACTACGGGATCGTGAGTGCGAATCCGCAATTGGTGCACTTCAATTACGTCCCCCGCTTCATGCCCGGGGCCGACACGCACATCGCCGACTGGGCCCATTTCAACTCCATCGCCTACAACGCGACCCTCGACCAGATCGTGGTCTCGTCCCGTGAGTTCTCGGAAATCTGGGTGATCGATCACAGCACGACGACCGCACAGGCCGCCGGCCATACGGGCGGCCGCTGGGGCAAGGGCGGCGACCTTCTCTGGCGCTACGGCAACCCAGCCAGTTGGAACGGCGGCACACGCGCGAACCAGGCGCTCTACTTCCAGCACAACGCCCACTGGATCGAGAGCGGCAAGCCCGGTGCCGGCAACATCCTCGTTTTCAACAATGGCTGGTTCCGCGCGGACGGCCGGTCGTTCTCGTCGGTGATGGAAGTCCGGCCTGCCGGCTATGGCCGGGCCCAGCTGGTTTGGAACTACTTCGCGGCCTCGCCGACGAGCTTTTTCGCGCCGATCGTCTCGGGCGCCCAGCGACTTTCCAATGGCAACACCCTGATCACCGAAGGGACGAGCGGCCGCTTGTTCGAAGTCACGCGGACCAGGGCGATCGTCTGGCAATACGTCAATCCGGTCACTCCCCAGGGGCCACTGGCCCGCACCGCGACGCCGCCGAGCATTCCGATCAGGGGCCTCAACGGCGTCCCGAACGTCTTTGCGAACCTCACGTTCCGTTCGTTGCGGTATGCTCCCACGTTCGCCGGCTTCTCCGGTAAGATTCTGGCGGCGGGCAGCCCGATCGAGAGGCCCTAAAGCCGGCGAAAAGATCGCGGCAGGTCCGCCGAAGCCCGGTCGATTCAGTCGAGCACAGAGAGGGCGATGCGTGGTGAGGGTGCTGAGCCGTCTGCAGGACATCTGCCTCTGCGTCTTGGTGGTCACCGCCGCCCTGGCGGCTGAGGCTCTGGCCGTTCCAACGGGCGATACAAAGCCCGCTCCCGGGCCGCCCGTCGTCGCGGCGCGGTCGGATGAGCCGCTGCGAGCGAGCGCCGCGTTCGGGATGCCTCCCGGCATCAAAGTGCAGCTCTTCGCTGCCGAACCCGACGTAGCAAACCCCGTAGCCTTCACGATCGACGAGCGCGGTCGCCTGTTTGTCTGCGAGACATTCCGCCAGAATCGCGGAGTCAGCGACAACCGGGGCCACACGAGCGAATGGGTCGATGCCGACCTCGCCTCGCAGTCGGTCGAGGACAGGCTGGCGTATCACCGGCGGCTGCTCGGCGACAAGGCTCGCGAATGGGAGATTCACGACGATCGGGTGCGACTGCTCGTCGACACGAACCACGATGGCGTGGCCGACACGGCGTCCGTCTTCGCCGACGGTTTCAACGGCCTCATCGAGGGGACTGCCGCGGGCATCCTCGCCCGCCGGGGCGACGTGTTCCTGACCTGTATACCGAGCCTCTACAGGCTTCGTGATCTCGATGGCGACGGCCGTGCCGCTGCCACGCCCGGCGAGCGGGCCGTGCTCTCGACGGGCTACGGCGCACGCGTGGCGTTCCGTGGGCACGACATGCACGGCCTGGTGCTCGGGCCCGACGGCCGTCTCTATTTCACGATCGGCGACCGCGGCTACAAGGTCGGATACGAGGACCGAGAGGGCCAGTCGCAGGTGGCACACGACCCTGCCAGCGGCGCGGTCTTTCGCTGTGAGCCCGATGGCTCGGGCTTCGAGGTGTTCGCCACCGGGCTGAGGAATCCGCAAGAGATCGCCTTCGACGATCTGGGCAACCTCTTTACCGTCGACAACAATTCCGACGCGGGCGACAGGGCGAGGCTCGTGCACCTCATGCCCGGCAGTGACAGCGGCTGGAACATGGCGTTTCAGTATCTCGGGGACCGGGGCCCGTGGCATCGTGAAAAAATATGGCATCTCGCAAACGTCTCTCAGCCGGCAGGCATCGTGCCGCCGCTGGCGCATGTCGGAGCAGGACCTTCGGGCTTTGCGGCCTATCCGGGCACGGGTCTGCCGGCCCACTTCAACGGCCGCTTTCTGCTGGCCGACTTCCGTGGCGGACCCGCCGGCAGTTCGGTGCGGAGTTTTCGACTGCGGCCGAAGGGGGCCAGCTTCGAGCCCTACGACGAGGAGGAGACGTTCAAAAACCTGCTCGCAACCGATGTCGATTTTGGGCCGGACGGTGCCGCCTGGGTGAGCGATTGGGTGCAGGGTTGGAACGGCGACGGCAAGGGTCGCATCTGGCGGTTTGTGTCGACTGAGCCGCAGGTGGCGGGCGCTGAAAGCGTGGCAACGCTGCTGGCGGGCGACTGGAATGCCGTTGCCGCAGAGCACCTCGCTTCGTTGCTCGAGCATGCCGATCGGCGCATCCGCTTGGAGTCGCAGTGGGAACTGGCCCGTCGCGGCGAGGCCGCACGCTTCGAGACGATTGTGACGAATCCATCGCGGCCACTTCTGGCCCGTGTGCATGCCCTCACGGGGCTGTGCCAGATCGCGCGTCGCAGCGACGAATCGGCGGCACGCAGACCTCTGGCGGCGATCGCCGCCGCGGCTGCCGATCCGGCCTGGGAAATCCGCTGCGTTGCGGTGCGGAACGTGGGCGAGGCCTGGGCCGGTCGCACCGATACGGCTGCCGGCGGGGCCGCGGGCAGAGAGGCGTCTCGTGCCACCCTTATCGAACGCCTTGGCGACGAAAACCTGCACGTGCGTGCGGCGGCCGCCATCGCGGTTGGGCAGCTGGGCACCGGCTCCCGGGCAGTGGTGAATGCGCTCGTGGCGATGGCCGAACGCGACTCCAGCGGCGAGGTGGGGAGAGACGACGGCGATCCACACCTTCGCCACGCCATCGTGATGGGCTTCGCGGCCGCGGTCGATGCACCGACGCGTGCAGGCCTTGTGGCCCACGGCTCCGCAGCGGTCCGGCTTGTCGACTGCCTCGCCATGCGGCGATGCCGGGATGGCCAACTCGTTCGGTTCCTGGCAGACAGCGATCCGCGGATCGTGCTGGAGGCGGCGCGGGCCATCCACGATCTTCCCATGGAGCCCCTTCTGCCGGCGCTTGCTGCGTGCGCCACCTATCAGCCGCCACAGTCTCAGATGGACGACGCGCTTGTGCGACGGGTCATTTCCGCAGCGGAAAAGCTCGGCACACCCGAGGCGGCGAGGTTGCTTGCGGTCGTGGCCGCGCGGAGCGACCTGGCGACCGACCGACGGGTGGAAGCGATCGAGGCTCTGCGGGTCTGGGCGGAACCGCCGCAGCGAAATCGCGTCACCGGCGTGTGGCAATTTCACACGCTGCCACGCGATCCGGAGGTGGCGCGTGGTGCGCTCGAGGCCGCCCTGCCCGATCTGCTCGGATCGAAGCTCGACGAACCGCTGCGGTTCGCCGTGCTCCAGGCGGCGACCGAGCTCGGCATCGCATCGACCGGCTCGATGCTCGTGAACTGGTGCCACGACACGACATGTTCGCCGGCGTCGCGGGCCAAGGCGTTGGGCAGCCTGCTGGCGTCGAATCCAGCGGCGGCGGCAGAGGTTTCGGCAAAGCTCCGCGAAGACCCGCAGCCGGCGGTGCGGATCGCGGCGCGACGCGTCCGCGCGGCGCGGCTGCCTGCAGAGCAGGTCGTGCCCGAACTGGAGGCCGCGGTCAGCTCTATGGATCTTGCCGAGCGGCAGGCGGCCGTCAGCCTGCTGGCGGAAATAGATGCTCCATCCGCGGTCGAAGCGGTGAAGCGGCTGGCGGCGAAGCTCGAATCGGGCTCACTCGACCCCACGATCCATCTCGAGGTGCGCGAGGCCGCGCAGAGGCGGTTGGGCCGTGAGGTCGCCGCAGCGCCGGCATCCGGGGGCAGCGAGGATATGGTCGCCGCGTGGAGCGACACGCTCGAAGGGGGCGATGTCGTGCGCGGACGAGAACTGTTTTTCACGAAGGGCGAAGTCTCGTGCGTGCGGTGCCATCGCGCCGAGTGCAAGGGAGGCGATGTCGGGCCGGGCCTCGACGGCATCGCCGCCACGAAGCAGAGGAGTTATCTGCTCGAAAGCATCGTGGCCCCCAATGCGACGGTGGCCGAAGCCTATCGCACGACGGTGATTCTCACCGACGAAGGCCAGACCGTGGCCGGGATCATAGTCTCCGAGGATGCAGATACGGTGAAGCTCAAGACGGCCGACGGTACGATCAAGAGCGTCGCGGTGGCGTCGATCGACGAGCGGGCGAGCGGACCCAGTTCGATGCCGGCGGACCTGGCCGGCAAGCTCACCCGCCGGGAACTCCGCGATCTCGTCGCGTGGCTGGCGAGCCTGACGAAGCCAGCGAAGCCCTGATAGGGAATTCGGCAGCAGTCAGGAGATGGACTGAAGAAGTGCGCCGACTGCGGCGGCTGCCGCCACGACGAACGGCGTCGAGGCCCAGCCGCGGAGCAATGCCACCGCGCTGATGATCGCCACGGCGATGGGTAGCACCGCCGGCTGGCCCTCTGGCAGGAACGAGGCGGCCGCGAGCTTGAGGCCGAGCAGCACGATGGCCGCCACGACGGCCGCGCCGATCGCCGCCATCGCCCGGCCCAGGCCCGAAGTCGGCCGAATCCTCCTCACCAGCGGTGCCAGCGCGAAGATCATCGCGAAGGAAGGAATGAACGCGAAGAGCGTGGCGATCACGGCTCCCTCGAGCCCGGCGCCGGCCGAGCCCGCGGCATCGGTCTTCCAGCCGGCGAGAAACCCGATGAAGGTGACCACGAGGATCAGCGGCCCCGGCGTGGCCTCTCCCATGGCCAGCGCATCGAATCGCTCGGTCGGCGCGAGCCACCCGCGGGCGACCGACTCGTCGAGCGCCCACGGCACGACCGCGTAGGCACCGCCCAGCGAGAGCAGCGTCGTCTCGGTGAAGAGTGCGGCGATATCGGCGCCGCGTCCGCCCGCCAGATGCAGCAGGCGGACCGTGAGATAGGCTGCGCCCCAGATCGCGGTCCAGACGGCGGCGGTGATGATCGCGTGTCGGATCGGTGACCGGTCGCGGCCAGATGCGGCGGCCGAAGACTCTGCAGGCATGGCAGGCATGGCAGGCTGCGCACCGGCCGCGTGGGCATCCTTACCGCCCGCTCGAGGCGCGATGTCGAATGGCAGCAGGAAGCCCAAGATGCCCGCCACCAGCACCACGAGCGGAAAGCTGACGCCGGCGGCAAGTGGCACGAGGGCTCCGATCGCGATGACTACCGACGCCGGTGAGCGAAGCGACTTTTTTCCGATCCGCCATGCGGCCAATGCGACCAGTGCCACGACCGCCGGCCGTGTGCCTGCAAATGCTGCCGCGACGAGCGGAAGGTGTTCACCGGCGGCATGGAGCCAGGCCAGCGCCGTCACCAGCAGAGCACCGGGTATCACGAAGAGCGTGCCGGCGAGCAGTCCGCCGGCCAGCCCGCCCTGCCGCCAGCCCGCGTAGGTGGCGAGCTGCTGGGCCTCCGGACCCGGCAGGAGCATGCAGAGCCGCATGGCGGCGAGGAATTCCTCCTCATCGAGCCACTTGCGTCGTTCCACAATCTCGCGATGCAAGATGGCCACCTGCCCGGCCGGGCCGCCAAAGCCGGTGGCTCCGATCATGAGCCACGTTTTCCAGTCGCCGGGCTTCATCTCATGCAAGAAAAGGGGACGCAGCTCTTTTCTTAAGTGAAGAAAAGAGCTGCGTCCCCTTTTCACGCCAGCACGGGCTCGATCACGTGGCCATGCACGTCGGTGAGCCGACGCTCGATGCCGTTGTTGTAGAAGGAGATTCGCGTGTGATCGAGGCCGATGAGGTGCAGAATCGTGGCGTGAAGATCGTAGATCGTGGCCACGTTCTCGACCGCCTTGTAGCCAAACTCGTCGGTCGCCCCATGGTGGAAGGCTCGCTTCACGCCGGCGCCGGCCAGCCAGACGGTGAACCCCGCAGGGTTGTGGTCGCGGCCGTTGGCCCCCTTCTGGAAGGTCGGCATCCGCCCAAACTCGGTCACGAACGCCACCAGCGTGTCGGCGAGCAGACCGCGTTCCTTCAGATCACGAAGCAGGCCGGCAACAGGCTGGTCGAGGATAGGCCCGTGGACGCCGTATTGTTTCGCGATGTTTTTGTGGGCATCCCAGTTGCCCACCCCCTCGCCCATGGCGTAGCCGCCGTTGAAGAGTTGCACGAAACGCACCCCCTTCTCCACCAGCCGCCGGGCGAGGATGCAGTTGCGGGCGAACCGCGACTTGAGTGAGTTCTGCGTGTCGTCGGCTCCATAGAGCGCGAGCGTCTGGGCCGACTCGTCGGAAAGATCGGCCACCTTCGCCGCCGAGAGCTGCATCTTGGCAGCCAGCTCATAGGCACTGATGCGGGCCGCGAGGTCGGTGTCGCCCGGATGCCGCGAAAGGTGGTCTTCGTTGAGTCTCTGGAGGAAGTCGCGGGAGGCCTTGTCGGCCTCCGCCGAGATCGACGCCGGACGGGCGAGGTTGGCGATCGGGCGATCGGCATTGAAGCTCGTACCCTGGAACAAGGCCGGCAGGAACGCCGACTGCCACTGCCTCGGGCCGATCTGCGGCACGCCGCGAGGGTCGGGAATCGCCACGAACGCCGGCAGGTCGCGGCACTCGCTGCCGAGGGCGTAGGTCGTCCAGGCGCCGATGCTCGGGAAGCCGTCGAGCGTGAAACCGGTCGACATCTGGCTCTCGGCGGGGCCGTGGGTGTTGCTCTTCGCCGTCATCGAATGAATGAAGCACATCTCGTCGGCGAGCTCGCCGAGATGCGGTAGCAGGTCGCTCGTCATCGTGCCGCTCTCTCCCCGCGGCTTGAATTCCCAGAGCGGCTTGATGAGGTTCCCCTGCTCGCCCTGGAATGTAATGACCTTCTCGCCGCTCGCGGTTGGCATCGGCGTGTCGTGCCGTTTGACGAGCTCGGGCTTGTAATCGAACGTATCGAGGTGCGAGATCGCGCCCGAGCAGAAGATCATCAGCACCCGCTTGGCCTTCGCGGGAAAGTGGGGCGCCCGCGGGGCGTAGGGCTGGGCCGGGTCGATCACGGGGCGGATCGGCGGCTCTCCGCCGAGCAGTCGCTGCTCGTGCAGGAGCGCCGCCAGCGCGATGCTCGACAGGCCGGTGCCGCCCCACTGGAGGAAATCGCGGCGGTCGAGCATTCGGCGGC
>JBIIMX010000377.1:0-3812 GCA_044337765.1 Pirellulales bacterium
AAAGCTCTTCGTCTCGGAGGCGATCTCGGTCGGCAGCCGATCGTTGATCCAGACGTAGGGGAACATGTCGAGCGAGGCACTGATGCCGTAGAAGTGTCCGAATCCGCGGTCGACGGGGCCGTCTTGGATGGGAGACGCATAGTCGACGCGGTCGATGTCGCGGAACGGCCTGCCAAAATCCCCGCCGTCGTCGGCGGTGCTCCCGCCCACCAACGGCCAGTTCATGCCGAGATGCCACTTTCCGATGCACGCGGTCGCGTAACCCTGGCGGGCAAGCATTCCCGGTAGCGTCAGCCGATTCGCGGCGATGAGCGGCTTCGAAAACCCGAGGAGCACGCTGCTTTGGAGCCGGGTCCGCCAGGGATAGCGGCCCGTCAGCAGGGCGTAGCGGGTGGGCGTGCACACGCCCGACGCCGTGTGGGCATCGGTGAACCGCATCCCCTCGGTGGCGAGCCGGTCGATGTGAGGCGTGGCGATCTTGCTGTCGGGATTGTTCGCCGACACGTCGCCATATCCCTGATCGTCGGCGAGGATGACGACGATGTTGGGTCCGGAAGCGGCCGCCTCACGCGGCTGCGTTGCCGCCATGATCAGGGACGAGAGGGCCAGGGCCGTAAGAATCGGGAACGGAAGGCAGGCCAGGCTCCGTGGCACGCGATGCGCGGAGAACATCGAAACACACCTCGGGGCGCGGCGGAGAAGGAGCGGGCAAGAATGTGGATAGGCCCACCGACGAAGGTCCGGCAAGCGTCGTGCCCCCGCCGCGGCCCTTGCCCGCAGGCGGGAGAAGTGTCTGCGTAGCTTACGTCATCGCCCACTCCGATGCTCGGCTCGGCTCGGCTCGGCTCGGCTCGCCAGGCCTGCTCGAGAAGCGCGGCCCCGAACGTCGCCGCCACCCTTGAGGAGAGCCTCCCGGCTCCCGCTAGGAGATTCTATGGCGGGCTTTTTCGGCCATTCGCCAGACTGTTCCTCAGCGCGTGAGGTGCACCGAGACATGCGAGACGCCCGACATCCGCCAGCCGTCCCACGTCTTGACGCTGAACGCGGGCCTGACGCCCACGGCAGCGGCCGGTGGCGTCCAGCGGATCTGCCCACCGGGGGCGAGGAGCGGAATATTCGTCACGGAAGGCACGACGGACCACCGGCTACCGCTCCAGACTTCAAGCCTGCCCGACGAGAGCCCGGCGAGCATGAACTGGATGCTTCGTGACGTCGTCTGGGTCGCTCCCGTGGCCGCGACGAGTTGCGAGTAGGTGATCACCACCGGCTGGCCTGCCGGCACGAGGCCGAGCAGTGCCCTCGAACGCACCGCCGGGGCCGGGGCCTGCGGTGCAGCCGACCGCACGAGCAACGCGGCCGTCGCCAAACCGGAAAGACCGTCGCGGCCCTGTGCGGAGAGCGTCAGCGTGCGGGGCGCGAGCGAGCCGGCGGTAGCCGCGTAGCTGATGAAGCCGGCCGTGTTCGTGAAGTAGGCATTGAGTGCCGCCACCGTGCCAGAGAATTGGAGTTCAGCCGACCGGCTGCCCGAGGGCGTCACGGTAACGCCGTCGCGGCTGATCGCACGGAGCATGCCGCCCGCCGCGGGCGACACCGACAGGGCGGCGTTCAGACGCATGGAGTTGGAATCGGCAAACGGCTGCATGGGCCAGGCGAGCTTGGCCACGCTTCCCGCAGTCGTCATGAACGAGATCGGCGCGGAGACGATCGTCGCGCCGCCCCGCTGGATCTGGTAAGCCTGGCCGCCGAAGAACGGAATGCCGGTCGGTGCGAGGCCCACGGCGTCGGTGATCCCGATGGCATTGACCATGATCAGCTGCAGCGTGCCACTGCCGCTTCCGGTGAGCGCGGTGACGGTCCAGACCGTCCCCGTGCCGCCCGCCTGCGACACCTGCGTGATCTGCGTGCCGCTGAGACCCGATGCCTTGAGCAGGAAGTTCGCCTTCGACACGCCCGACACCGGCTCGCTGAACGTGACCGTCCAACTCACCGAGGACAGGGCCGTCGGGCTCGCGTCGGACCGGCTGATCGACTCGAGCGACGGCGCTGTGCGGTCGATCGTATACACCGCGCCGTTGATAAATGGCACATTCGCGACGCCCTGCAAGTCGGCGTCTTGCACGTTGGTCGAGTTCGTCATGTTCAGGCCAAGCGTGCCGGAGCCCGAGCCCGTGGAGGCCGTGACGGTCCAGTTGGACGTGCTCGTGCTGGAAGTCGGCGTCACGCCCGTGATCAGGGGTGTGCCGCCGAGGCCGCCGTTGACGAGGGCGAAGTTCGCTGCCGTGACGCCCGTCACCGGTTCGGTGAACGTCACGGTCCACGACACTCTTAACGCACTCGTGGGACTCGTGCCCGCCAGGGCGATGGAGTGAACGTCCGGCGGCTTCGTCGGGTCGTTCTTTTCGATCGTGTAGGCGGCACTGGTGACCGGCAGGCCGGTCACCGTGGGACTGAGCCCCTTCGACGTGTCCAGGGTGAGGGCGAGCGTGCCGGATCCACTGCCCGTGTTCACAGTCACGGTCCAGGCCTTGCCGCTGCCGGAGACCGAATGCACCGTCGCCCCGGTCACGCCGTCCTTCGACACCACCGGCGTGAAGTTGTCGGCCGAAAGGCCCGTCACCGCCTGCGTGAAGGCCACGTCGAAGGTCACCATCGTGGCAGCGGTGGGATTCTGGGCGGTGGCCGGAATCGTAACCGTGGCCGTCGGTCCCACCGGATTCGGGCGGACCGAATAGACCTCCCCGGTGAAGCCGCCTGCCGGCAGCGAGAGCTGCTGGCTCTGCGCGTCGTACACGCCCGCGGCAGACGTCATATTCAGGCCCAGTAGCCCCGTGCCGGTGCCGGAGTTCGCGGTCACGGTCCACGACTGGACGTACTGGCCCGTGCCGTTAGCCGCGACCGACTGGATCAACGTTCCAGTGAGCCCGGTACCGGCGTCGAGCGAGAAGTTCTCGCGAGTGAGACCGGTCACCGGCTCGTTGAACATCACCGTCCACGTGACGCTCTTGAGCGGTTCCACGGAGGTCGGCGTCGGCGTGCCGGGCGGATTCTCCCCAGGATTCGTGTCGATCGTCTTGACGGCCGGGCTCTGCGCGGAGCCACCCCACGACGTCAGCGTGATCGCCACGCTCTGCGGATTCGTCGACACCATGGTCGACGACTGGTTCCCCTGGTCGTCGTAGGGGAAGGCATAGGCCAGGTTGTTCCGGCTGACTGCCTGCCCGTTGATCGTGGCGTGGAAGTAGCCGGCGTAGAAGTTGGACGGCGTAAAGCCGAGGTTCTGATTCGCGGTCGTGAGCGGCTGGTAGAACGGCAGGTGGTCCTTGTTGAGGTTGGTCTGCGTGCCCACCCAGGCCGTCGTGTCGAAGAATCCGAAGCCGACCGCCCCGGCGGTCGCCCGGTCGTTGCCGTTCTGCGGCCGCGAGAACGTGACCGCGGGGACGATCGACGGGTCGTACCCGTTGCCCGGGTCGATGATGATCACGCCCGTCACCTTGTCGCCGGACATGACCGCCACGCCCGTGGCCGGCGACGCGTTGGGACCATTCGGCGGCGGGGCGATCGTCACCGACGGCGCGGCTGTGTAGCCGCTGCCGCCGTGGGCCACCGCGATCGTCTTGACGCCCATGCCCAGATGATTGCCGAAACCGGCCGGGTTGGTCGAGGGGATCACATTGACGATGCCCCGGTTCACCGCCGAGGCGATCTGGTTCTTGATGTTTGCCGTGAGATTGTTGAGGAGGTTTTGATAGATCGTCAGCGTCTGCCCGGTGTCGCCCGGGGCAAAGATGCCCTCGGCGGCGAATGCATCGGTC
>JBIIMX010000378.1:0-3811 GCA_044337765.1 Pirellulales bacterium
GCGCGGGATGGCACCCAGAGCCTGCGAGCCCACTGACTGTGCAGATCGGGCGGAAAAAACACCGACACCATCCCCTCGCCGGCCACATCGGCCTGATTCGTGGCCGTCACCCCCAGCACCGACCAGGCGCCAGGCCTCTGCCGCACCATCACGAGCGAATTGACGGAAACATCCACTGGAGCCCGCTGCCCGGGGACCGCATCCTCACGATCCGCGGCTACCGTCGCGGCCATGCCACCTGCGATGAGACACGTCACCCCAGCTATGAACCGGGCGGTCACCCAGGCCGTCACCTTTGCCGTCACCCTGCCCGTCGCCAGAGAATCGGCCCCGAGGCGGGTAAGCCTGCCGCCGCCGGAAAGCCGCCATGGGGTCCCACACGCCGGAGATGTCGTGGCTGAAAACCCACAGGTGGTGGCTGGCACCTTTTTCTCCTACGAAAAACCCGGCTCAACTTCGTTGGGGATACCCCCCGCCGAAACGACCTCGCCCCACTTCAGCGACCCGGAACAGCCCGCCGTGCCCAGCGAAACGACCGCTGCAATCATAACGAAGGCAGCGGCCCCCGCGGAAGCGAAACCTCGGAGAAAAACATATCGGGCCTCGAAGACTGCGATCGCTCGATGGACTGACCGACTACTCGTCCTCGAGATCGAAGTCGTCGGCGGCGCCGGCATTCGGGTCGAGGAGTTTCGTGGCGTCGGGGGCCCGGGGGCCCAGGCTGTCCTGGCCCGGAAAGATCGCATGGCCCCAGAGATGCGGCTCAAGCCGCGCCTCGGTCGGCGCGTCGGCCAACGTGCTGGTGCTTCCATTCGACCAGTACGAACGGGCGAGCACGGCCGAGCCCTCCGCATCGGTCTCGAGCACGCCCCAGTCGAGCTTGATGCGGCTGCCCGGCTTCGGATCGAGGCCGATCTCTTTCAGGGGCAACACCACCTCGACCTCATAGCCGCCGTGCGAATCCCCCAGTGTGACCGTGGCTTTCTCGATCCGCCGCACCACGTCGAATTCCGTCCGCCCCGTCGGGCTCACCGCCTCCCAACGATCGGCCGGCTTCGAGTCGGGCACCTCCGCGTCGTAGAGCACCACCGCCGGCTTGCCATCGAGAAGCGCCACCAGCACCCGCTTGTCTCCCTGCGCCGGCGCGCGGCGGAGCGGATCGGCCGCGGATCGCAGCCCTAGCATCAGGTCGACGCAGGCCCCCGACTTGAAGAGCCGATCCCACTGGTCGCCCGTGTTCTTGAAGGGACCGGCTCCACGGACGTCATACCGCAGATAGAGGTTGTGCTTGTCGTGGCAGGCCTGAAACGAGACCTCGCGGCCCGGCGCGAGCGGGTCGGCCGCCTGCCTCGCGACGGGGAGCGACGCCCACGGCCGGGCCTGGGCCGCGCCTTCCACCGGCTGGATCTCGACCACCCGCGGCTCCCGCGCCGACCGGAAGGCGACCAGCTCGGCGTTGCGGTCGCGGGCCCGCTGCACGTCTTCCTCGGTGACGGTGATCTCGCCGCCAAACCGCCGGAAGGCGTCGATGCCGGTCACCTCGACCACGCTCGCATGGTTGTGGCCGGCGACGGCGTAATACCGGCCATCGGTGGCCGAGCGGCAGAACCAGCCCTGGAAATGCTCCTGCCCGGTGGTGACGTCGTCGAGCCGCAGGCCGCGGTCGTGCTCCCGCATACTCCACGACACCCGCTTCGGATCGCGCAGATCGCGAAACAACTGCCCTGCCAAAAGGCCGTCGGCCGTCCAGAGATTCCAGCCGCCAAAGTTCGTGTGGATCACGAAAAACTCGCCGAGGTCGCCCGACCCCGCCACGTCGTGACCGGCGAGCCCGAACTGACAGACCACCTGCCCCGGCGTGAGCGGCCCGCAACTGCGGTCCGGACCGACGCCGGCCCCTTCGTTGCGATAGCTCCAGAGCAGCGTGCCGTCGGCGGCGAACGCGGCATCGGGCTTCTTCGGGCCGTCGCCGAAGCGATAAAAGGTGCCGCTGAAGAGCCGATAGACGGGGTCCATCCGCGGATCGACCGGCAGCGGATATTTTTTCTTCGCATACTCGGGCGCCCCGTTGGGCAGAAATCGCACCACCTCGAAGGCGGTCGGGCCGGCGTTGATGTTGAGCCCGCGGTCGAAGTCGGAGAGGCTGCCGATCTCGAGCGGCTCGAACCGACATTCCTCCGGCTGCACGCCGCCGTCGCCGCTCGCATCGGTCCAGATAAACTGAAACTCGCCCGGCACCTTGCCGCCGAGTGCCCGCAGAAACTCCGGCGCCGTCAGCGGCGGAAAGGCATCGCCGCGGCCGATCGCCGCCACCGGCCGCAGCCGGTCGTTCTCGTAGAGATGGACGACCGCGCACGGCTGGCCGGTGAACGTGGGCCGCGTCACGAGATACGTGCGACCGTCGATCCGGATCGGCACCTCGCCCGCCGGAATGCCGCCGGTGGAGGTGAGGTTTTTGAGCCGTGTCGCCGCCGTCTTCCAGTCGATCTCGAATTCGAGCGGGCCGTAAAACATCCGCGTCTTGTCGCCCGGATCGAGCACGCCGCCGCCGCCATACTGCGTGGGCCCGAGGTAGTCCCGCAGAAACTTCCCATCGGGGCTCCAGCAGCTGATCCGCTTCGGCGAGTGGCTGTCGTCCACGCACCAGAGCTTCCCCTCGCGATCGACGGCCAGCGCCGTGACCTTGGCAAAGCGGAGGGGATTCCACGGCCCGGCGACGTGGCCTCCCGGTTCGCCGACGGTGCGGAGCGGCTTGCCCGCGGAATCGAAGACATCCACCACGCGGCGGTCGGCGGCGGCGTCATACACATACAGATTGCCCTGCCCGTCGCAGGCGATCGGCCCGGGTTGCTTCACGCTCTCGATCACCGGCACGTGGTCGCCACCGTCGAGCGCGACGCGGACGACGCGGCCGGCGGAGACGGCGTAGAGCGTGCCATCGGGAGCGTAGGCCGGATACGAGGGCCTGGGGATCGCGATCTCCCGCTCCACCTTGCCGCTCTTCCCGTCCACGAGTTCGAGGCGTTCTGCGATCAGCGGCGAGACCGGCGGCTCGCCGCCGATGGCCTTGAGCGGCGCCACGCCAAACACCCGGCACCGCATCGGGTCGAGCCCGAGCCGATCCTTCGCACAGCTCCCTTCCCGCGTGCTCGTCTTCCACTGCGACACGACCCGCAGCCGGATCGCCCGCGTGCTCACGTCGCGGCCGAAGTCCACCGTGTCGTCCATGTAGCGGGCCAGCGCGTTGTGGCCTTCGAAGCCGCCATGATCCATCCGCCGCCGCGGGATGTATTGGCCGACCTTCTCCCAGTGCGCGGTGCCCTCGATGTCGACCGCCTTGTCGGCCGGGCCGGACCAGGCGTCGATCTCGGTCAGTTCGCCGTCCACCTCCTCGATCGCCACGCCACGCAGCGGCTGTGGCTCCTTCCATTCGAGCGCATAGATCGCCGGAGCGAGTGTCGAGAGCGGCTCCTTCGGCTTGGCCACCCACACGCCGTCGCTCCCCACCGCGCCGGAGTTGACCCGCACGGTCGCCTGATCGCGGAGATTCTCGAACCGCCGCTTGAGGATCCGCATCCCTTCGAGCTGGCCATTCCACGCGGCCGTATCGCGGCCCGCGGCCCGCGGCTCGGCAAGGGCGTCACCTGCCAGATCACCACCGACATCGAGCGACGGGGCATCGGGTTCCGCCTCCTCCTCGGCCTCGAGCACGTCGGAGAGGTCGTCGTCCTCGCCCTTGAAGAAGGTGATGAGCAGGGCCCGCGTCTCGGTGTTCGGCGGCGCGACGGCCACGTCCCAGCCACGCTCGGCC
>JBIIMX010000379.1:0-3796 GCA_044337765.1 Pirellulales bacterium
GCCAGGCTCTTGGGCACGAACGCTTTGGAACTCCCAGGCAGGCCCACTGAATGTCAGCAGGAACGCCGCAACAGTGCGAATTGATCGTCGGGACATGACGTGATCCTTACGAAGAGCGACCCCGAACACTCCCATCATAACACTCGGTGATCGAGGTCCTAGCCAAATGCAGGGCACGGCAAGCACGTGCGTGGCCGGACAGTTTGCGTGCTAGGGCCCGCTCCCCCGCCGACGGGGAGCGGCACGGCCGCTGTTCGCTGCAAGGTTTTCAGACACCCCAGAATGTGTCGGGCAGGGTTGTCGCGAAAGCCCGCCCAGGCTCGACGCCTACTTGCAACTCTATTGCAACTGTGGCACGATGACGGCGTCGGTCGCATTTCAGCACCTTCTGCCCGAGGAACCTTCGCCATGACGCTCGAACCCACCAGCCCTTCTCTCCCAGCCGTTTCCCCCGCCACCGTCGACCGCCGGCTGCCGGTCACCGTGCTCTCCGGCTTTCTGGGGGCCGGTAAGACAACGCTCCTCAACCACATCCTCGCCAACCGCGAGGGGCTGCGGGTGGCTGTGATCGTCAACGACATGAGCGAGGTGAATATCGACGCGCAGCTCGTGGGCAGCCCGCTCGCCACACCGGTCGCGAAGCTCAGCCGCACGGAGGAAAAGCTCGTCGAGTTTTCCAATGGCTGCATCTGTTGCACGCTCCGCGAAGATTTGCTCGAAGAGGTGTCTCGTCTGGCCCGCGAAGACCGCTTCGACTACCTGCTCGTCGAAAGCACCGGGATATCCGAGCCCCTTCCCGTTGCGGAGACGTTCACGTTTGCCGACGAGAAGGGGGAGAGCCTCTCTGCGCTCGCGCGGCTCGACACGCTCGTGACCGTCGTCGACGCCCGCAACTTTCTCGACGATTACTGCTCCCGCGACGAGCTCCGCGACCGCGGTGTCGGGCTCGATGCCGATGACTCTCGCGACCTCGTGCAGTTGCTCGTCGATCAGATCGAGTTTGCCAACGTGCTTGTGATCAACAAGTCCGACCTGGTGGCGGCCGAGGACGTCGGCTATCTCGAGGCGATTCTGAAAAAACTCAATCCCGCGGCGACGATCGTCCAGACATCACAGGGCAGGCTGCCGCTGTCGTGCATCCTCGGCACGAAGCTGTTTGACATGGAGCAGGCGGCCGGGCATCCGGGCTGGCTCGCCGAGGCCCCCGGCACGCACGTGCCGGAAACGGAGGAATACGGACTGTCGAGCCGTGTCTTTCGGTCGCGGCGGCCGCTTCACCCCCAACGATTCTGGGATCTTGTCACCGGGCCGACGTTCAAGGGAGTGATCCGCTCGAAGGGCTTCGTGTGGCTGGCGACGCGGTCGGATTGGGCGGGTATCTGGTCGAGTGCGGGGGTCGTCTCGAGCCTCCAGCCAGGCGGCACGTGGCTTGCGACCTCGCCTCAGGAGCAATGGCCGGAGGATCTCGATCCGGCAGATGTCGAAGCGATCTGGGAGGAGCCGTGGGGCGACCGTCGGCAGGAACTCGTCGTGATCGGGGCCAAGCTTGCGCCAGACCTGCTCGAGCAGTTCGAACGCTGCTGCCTCTCCGATGCGGAAATGGATCTCGGAGTCGATGCCTGGCTTGGATTCGAAGACCCCTTCCCGGCCTGGCGGTTCGCCACCGAAGACGACGACGACACGATCGTGGAAGAGGATAATCCCAGCTGACAAGGGTTCGGGGGCAAGCAGGGCTCGTCTTCAAGCTGCAACGGCGGGAAGCGAGACTAAATGATTGCGTCTGCGACCTCGGTCCAAGCCTCTTCATTGCAGTTCATCTGCGGCGGCGGGGCGATTCGGGGGCTCTGCGCAAGAGGCGCGGCGTGTCAGGCCCAAGGAATTGTCACAGGTCGCTGGCAAGTTTTTCCGATGAACCCGATTGTGGAGTTCGGGAAGACCTTGCGGGCGTGGATAGTTTGCATGGCGGTATCTGCTTTCGAACAGTGCGGTGCGTTTCTGTGCCAGCAGATTCGATTGGTCGCCATCGCGCTCTGGCTGACAACGCCGCTGGCCGCCCAAACCGAACTCGAGTTCCCTGTCGAGGCCTATGACGAGCCTCAAAGCATCCCCACTCCACCTGTTGTATTCGATTTCGACGAAGCCTTTGCCCAGATCCGCGACCCCGCCATAGAGACGGTGGATGAACTCTCCCGCAATCCTGCGGCTGGCAGCGGTCGCACGCTGGCCCCCACAGACGAATCGTTTGGTCGCCGCGTTCAGAACCGCTGGGACAAGGTCCAAGATCCGGCAATCACGACCGTGGACCAACTGACCCGCGACAAGGGCGCCCAGAAGGACGACAAAAAAAAGGACGAGTGGTACGACAAGATCAACATCCGAGGCTACACGCAATTCCGCATCAACAGCCTGCTCTGGAACGATCCCGATTTGGCCAACGCGTATCACCCCGCCGACAGGTCGGTCACTCCGCTGAACCACTTTTTCATCCGCCGCTGCCGACTCATATTTTCCGGAAATCTCAGTGAACACCTGTTCTTCTACATTCAGCCCGATTTCGCCGCAAACGTTCCTGGCGCGCAGGACGGCGCCATCAACTTCACGCAGCTTCGCGATTGCTATGGCGACGTGAATCTCACCACAGACAAGGTGCATCGTGTGCGAGTCGGTCTCTCGAAGGTGCCGTTTGGCTGGGACAACATGCAGTCAAGCTCAAACCGTCTTCCGCTTGATCGCTCGGATCCGATCAACAGTGCCATCAACGGTGAGCGAGGTATGGGAGTCTTCTACTACTAGACGCCCGACTATGCGCAGGATCTCTACAAATACGTGCTGGACGAGGGGCTCAAGGGCTCCGGCAACTACGGCGTCTTCGGTATCGGCTGCTACAATGGCCAGCGCGTCTCGCGACTTGAAGCCAATAACAACATGCACTTCGTAATCCGGCTCGAGGCACCCTGGAAGACAGACGACGGCCAGATCATGGAAGCGGGCGTACAAGCCTACACGGGCACCTAT
This sequence comes from Pirellulales bacterium, assembly GCA_044337765.1. GTDB lineage: Bacteria > Planctomycetota > Planctomycetia > Pirellulales > UBA1268 > CAMCQY01. The sequence goes on from JBIIMX010000379.1 coordinate 3,016, forward strand.
TCGCCTTACGTGGCACCGATCACCTACGACAATCAAACTGTCACGCCGGTGGTTGTGCCCAAAAATGGCGTGCTTGACCAGCGGATCGCCGCCACATTCGTCTATTACCCGCAGCCGTTCGGCTTTACGACTGAGTGGACGACAGGCGACGGCCCCCAGCTCTCAAATCTGACCGGCACTTCAAAGCTGAATCCACCGGAGATCACCAGCAAGCCGCTTTCTGGCGGCTATGCGATGGTCAACTACAAGCTCGACAGCGACCGCTTGGGCGTGCTCTTTCCATTCTTTCGCTGGCAGACGTACCGCGGCGGCTACCTCTGGGAACGCAACTCTCCCGACACGTACCTCGGGGAGTTTAACCTGGGAATGGAGTGGCAGTTCACGCCGCAGATGGAGCTGACGGCTGAGTATGACTGGGTGAATCGCACCAACACGTCCTCGACGCAAGCCCTGATCCGAAACGGCGAATACGCGCAGTTCCAAGGCGATCTGCTTCGCTTCCAGTTTCAGATCAACTACTGAGCCGATCAGGGCCGCCGGCCACGCTCGCCTGCAGCCTGTAGCACTCGACGTTCTGTCTGCCGGGGTTCTCACCCTTGCAAGGAGAACGGCAGGCGTCTCACGCGTCCTTTGTGTGTAGGGTTCGTTCCTTTCGGGGAAGTGGTGTTGAAGTTGTCTGCGGCGATGGCTCGACCGCAGACAATGAGGTGGACCCCGGATTTCGGGCGCCCTGATAAGGTGGAGCTTCCCGGGTGGGAGGCACCCTATCAGGAGCAGGCTG